>CAYPDO010000270.1:0-6518 GCA_964409495.1 uncultured Bordetella sp. | reverse complement strand
GCTTCGCGCCGCAGCCCATCGCGCATTGCGCGAAAAAGCCGGCGTGCACCGGCCAGTTCACCGCCCTGTCATGCAGGCGGCCCGCGCCCGCGCGGCCGCTGGCCGGTGCCGGCGGCGCTACAGTAGCGGCCGTCCTCCTCCCCCGCCGGCCGCCGCCGCCGGCCCGCCGATGTCTTCCGCCAAGCGCTCCGCCCGCCCCACCCGATCTGCCGCCACGCCGTCCACGCCGCTGGCCCTGTGGCTGGGCCTGGCCCTGCTGGTGATCGTGGCCGACCAGCTCAGCAAGACCCTGATCATCAGCCGCTTCGCGCTGGGCGATGCGGTGGCCATCACCGGCTTCTTCGACCTGGTGCGCGCCCACAACACCGGCGCGGCCTTCTCGTTCCTGGCCGGCGCCTCGGGCTGGCAGCGCTGGTTCTTTGTGGGCCTGGGCGCGGTGGCCTCGGTGTTCATCGTGTGGATGCTGCGCCGCCACCCGAACCAGCGCCTGTTCTGCTTCGCGATCACGATGATCCTGGGCGGCGCCATCGGCAACGTGATCGACCGCCTGCTGCACGGCTATGTGGTCGACTTCCTGCAGTTCCACTGGGACTGGCTGGCGCCGATGTTCCACGGCGGCTACTTTCCGGCCTTCAACGTGGCCGATGCGGCCATCACCGCCGGCGCCATCGGCTTGATCCTGGACGAGCTGCTGCGCGTGCGCCGGGGCGGCTGACCCGCGCCACATGGGCCACGGCCTGCCATGCCGCTGCTGCAAACCCTGGTGAGCGCGCGCGACCTGGGCCGGCTGCAGCACATCGCCGCGGTGTTGATGCGCCACGGCCTGGGCGATGCGGTGCACCGCCTGGGCTGGGCCGATGCGCTGGCCAGGGCCGGCCAGGCGCTCCATCACGAGCATGCCGCCGACCTGGCGCGCCTGTCCACGCCCGAGCAGCTGCGCAGCGCGCTCGAGGAGCTGGGCCCCACCTTCGTGAAACTGGGCCAGATCCTGGCCGGCCGGGCCGACCTGTTCGGCCCCGACTGGATCGCCCAGTTCGAGAAGCTGCACAGCCGTGCCCCGGCCGCCGACCTGGCCGCGCTGCGCGCGCAGATCACCGAAGACCTGGGCGCCCCGCCCGAGCAGGTGTTTGCGCAGTGGAGCGACACGCCGCTGGCCGCCGCCAGCATCGCCCAGGTGCATGCCGCCACGCTGGCCGATGGCAGCGAGGTGGTGGTCAAGGTGCGCCGCCCCGGCATCGCCGCCGATGTGGAGGCCGATCTGCGCCTGCTGGCGCGCCTGGCCGCCGCCGCCGAGCGCCAGTGGCCCGACCTGAAGCCCTACCGCCCGGTGGCGCTGGCGCAGCAGCTGGGCCGCTCATTGCGCCGCGAACTCGACCTGGCCACCGAGTGCCGCAATGCCGAGCGCATTGCCGCGGCCTTCGCCACGCATGCCGAGATCGTGATCCCCAAGGTGTACTGGGATTACACGCACGAGCGCATCAACGTGCAGCAGCGCATCCGCGGCGTGCCGGCCGAAGACCAGGCGGCGATCGACGCCGCCGGCATCCAGCGCCGCGAGGTGGCGCGCCGCGGCGCGCGCGCGGTGCTGAAGATGGTGATCGAGGACGGCTTCTTCCATGCCGACCCGCATGCCGGCAACCTGTTCTTCCTGCCCGGCGAGCGCATCGCCTTCATCGATTTCGGCATGGTCGGGCGCGTCACGCCCGAGCGTCGCGAGCAGCTGCTGAGCCTGATGCTGGGCCTGGTGCAGCGCGACGCCGAGGCCGTGGCCGACGTGCTGCTGGACTGGGCCCGGGCCCATGGCGATGGTGAGCAGGCGCTCGACGAGGACGGCCTGCGCAGCGACATCGACGCCTTTGTCGACCAGTACCACGGCGTGCCGCTGGCGCGGCTCAGCATCGGCGGCATGCTGGCCGACGTGACGGCCATCCTGCGCAGCCACCAGCTGGCCCTGCCGGCCGACCTGGCGCTGCTGATCAAGACCTTCATCACGCTGGAAGGCCTGGGCCGCAGCCTGGACCCCGGCTTCCACATGGCCGGCGAGGCCACGCCGATGCTGCGCCAGGCGCTGCACGCGCGCTACCGGCCCGAGGCGCTGGCGCGGCGCGGCTGGGATGGCCTGCGCCGCACCGCGGCCCTTCTGGGCAGCATGCCGCGTGATCTGTCGCGCCTGCTGGCCACGGCGCGGCGCGGGCGCATCGGCATCGACATCGAGCTGCGCGACCTGCGTGCCGTGGCCGACCAGCTCGACCGCGCCGCCTCGCGCATCGCCGTCGGCCTGGTGGTGGCGGCGCTGATCGTCGGCTCGGCCATCGTGATGACCGTGCGCGGCGGCCCTGAGCTGCTGGGCCTGCCGGCGCTGGGCCTGCTGGGCTTTGCCGGCGCCGTGGCGGGCGCGCTGTGGCTGCTGCTAGGTGGCGGCCGGCGCGGCGGCTGAAACGGCAGCGGCGGCCTCGCGGCCGCCGCCAGGGCTGGGGCCCGGCAGCGCCGGGCGCGCACGATGATCAGCCGCGGCGCGCGCGGCGGGCGGCGGCAGCCACGGCCAGCAGACCCAGGCCCATCAGCGCATAGGTCTGCGGCTCGGGCACGGCCTGCAGCTGGAAGGCCAGGTTGTCGGCATAGCCGTCGTTGTCGCCACCGCTGAAGCGCTCCATCGACAGCGAGAACTGCAGGCCCGTGGTGCCGGTGGGCAGCACGCCGCCGGTGCTGACGAAGACCAGGCCGGTGGCATTGCCACGGTCGGCCGGCATCACCGGGCCCAGCGTGACGTGGCCCAGCTCGGTGTTGCCGGCGTCGAAGAACTGCACGAACAGCAGCGCGTTGTCGTTCTGCGTGGTCCAGCCGCCCAGCCAGCCGCTGAGCGTGTAGCTCACCTGACCCTGACCGATCAGGCCCGACAGGTCGCTCACATCCAGGGTCTGGAAGCCGGCGGCGATGGCATTGCCGCTGTCGCCCACGAACAGGCGGCTGCCGCGGTCGGCCGGGCCGGGCTGGCTGGGCTGCACCCAGTTCGAGCTGTATTCGACGCTGCCGAAGATGGCGGTGCCGTCGAAGGCCGTCCAGCCGGTGGTGCCGGCTTCGGCATCGCCGTTGACGATCAGGTTGGTGCCCAGGCTGGTGGCCTGGGCCTGGCCGGTGGCGGCCAGCGCAGCGGCGGCCAGGGCGACAAGGCGAAGGGTGTGACGCAGGGACATGGTGTGATGGCTCCGGGGCTTGTTCGTGGTGGTGGGGGTCAGGGGGGGGGAAACGGGTTGGGTCTGGGGATGCCGGGGATCGGCCGGCCCCCGCCGTGCCGGGGCTGGCCGGCGTGCAGCTGGCGGGGCTCAGCCCAGGCGGTAGCGCTCGAGCTGCGCCGCGCCTTCCATGGCCGGATCGCTGATCGAATCGGCGCCGGTTTCCACATGGCCGGCAAAGCGGCGGCTGAAGTCGCTGTGGCCCGTCACGCGCACGGTCCAGTCGTACCAGCCCTTGGCGGCGCTGGTGTCCAGGCGCTGCACCAGTACCTGGCCGGGGTTGAGCATGAAGCTCTGCACCGCCGTGCCCACATACTTGTTGGCCTGCAGCACGAAGCCGGCCGCCGCGCTGCCGCTGTTGCGCAGGGTCACGGCCAGCAGGCCGTCGCTGCGCTGGGTGATCACCTCCACCTCGGCATTGGGCTGGCCGGCGCCCAGCGCGCGCAGCGCATGGCCGGTGAAGTGGCGGTGCCAGCCGTTGGGGCCAAGCACCCACAGGTCGTAGGCGCCGCCGGCATCGGGCAGCCAGGTGTCGGTCAGCTGCTTGCCGGCTTCCACCGTGTAGCGGCGCGGCACGGCCGTGAGGTTCAGGCGGTCGTAGACATGGAACACCGCGGCCGCGCCGCCGGTGTTGAGGAAGCGCACTTCCACCCGCGCGGCACCCGGCCGGCCGGGGATGGTGAGCACACGCGCCAGCGCCGCCAGATCGTAGGGCAGCGCACGTGCCGGGCGCACGCCGGCCAGCTGCACCGGGGCCACCAGGCCGCTGGGCGTGGCGGGTGTGGTGGTGGCCGTCAGCGCGCGCGCACGGGTGGCCAGGGCCAGGGTCTGCGGCAACGCGGCAAAGAAGCTGGTGTCGTTGGGATCGGCGAAGTTGAAGCAGCTGCTGAGGTCGCCGCACACGGCGCGGCGCCAGGCGCTGATGTTGGGCTCCACCACGCCGAAACGCTGCTCGATGAAGCGGATCACCGAGGTGTGGTCGGCCACCTGCGAGTTGACCCAGCCGCCCTTGCTCCACGGCGACACCACATACATCGGCACGCGCGGACCCAGGCCGTAGGTGCGGTGCTGGTAGGTGGCCGAGCTGCCGTTGAGGTGGTGGTGGTACTCGCCGGTGGTGTCCACCGTCGAGCCGCCGGCCACCGCCGACTTGCGCGGGTTGGCATCCAGGCTCAGGATGGCCGGCGCGGCCGGCGGCGGCACATGGTCGAAGAAGCCGTCGTTCTCGTCGAAGTTGATGAACAGCACCGTCTTGGCCCACACCGCCGGGTTGGCCACCAGTGCCTCCAGCACGCGCGACGTGTAGTCGGCGCCCTGCGCCGGGCTCGACGGGCCTGGATGCTCCGAGCCCTCGGCCGTGGCCACGATCCAGCTCACCTTGGGCAGCCGGTCGGCCAGCACATCGGCCTTGAGCATGTCGAGGTCGCGCGTGCTGATGCCGCGCGCCTTCAGCGAGGCCGAATAGCCGGGGCGGCCGAACCAGGCATCGCGAAACACCTTGAAGCCGGCCAGCGAGTTGTCGGTGAACTGGTCGGCCATGTTCTCGTACACCTGCCAGCTGATGCCGGCCGATTCCAGGCGCTCGGGGTAGGTGGTCCAGGTGTAGTCGACACCGCCGTCGAACCAGTCGTGGCTGTTGTCGGTGGACGGGCCGTTGCCCCGGGCCAGCGGATCGTTGGTGCCGGTCCACATGAACAGGCGGTTGGTGTTGGTGCCGCCGGTGAACGAGCAGTGGTAGGCATCGCAGATCGTGAAGGCATTGGCCAGCGCGAACTGGAACGGCAGGTCCTGCGCCTTGAAGTAGCCCATCGAGTGGTTCTGCTTGGCCGCCGGCCAGGCCGCCATGCGGCCCTGGTCCCACGCGGCCTGCGCATCGCCCCAGCTGTGCGGCGTGCCTTCGACGCGCATGTAGGCGAAGTTCTGCACCGTGTTCAGGTGGAACGGGGCGATCGCCTTCGGCACCGCGCCGGGCACCGGCGGGCGCCCCGGCAGGTTCACCGAGGGGTTCAGCGTGGGCTGCGCGAACACCGTCTTGCCCACCACCACGCCGGCGCGGTCGGGCACCGGGATCGGAAACGGGTCGGCAAAGCCGCGCACGCCGTTGAGCGTGCCGAAGTAGTGGTCGAACGATCGGTTCTCCTGCATCAGGATCACGATGTGCTCGACATCCCTGAGCGTGCCGGTGCGGTTGGCCGCCGGGATGGCCAGCGCCTCCTGCAGCACCGGCGGCAGCGAGGACAGGCCGGCCACGCCGGCCAGGCGCTGAAGAAAGTCGCGGCGATTGCTCATGCAGCACTCCTGGTTCGATGGGTTGGGCGCCAGGCCCCGCTCGGCGCTTGCCGGGGGGCTGCGGCGCGGCTTCGCGGCAAGCGTCGAACGCAGGTTAGGGAGGCGCCGTGATACCCAGTTGACCCTGGCCATGAGCCGACAGACCCAGCGCCTGCGCCCATTGGCCCATGCCGGCTGCACGGCGTGGCGACTTGCTGCCGCGCTACGCGCGCCTGCGCAGCGCGCGGCTAAGGCCTCGCGGCCGAACACCACACCCCTAGGGGCAGTCCGACTGGACGGCAGCCGCCGCGATGCCTAGCCTGCGGGCATGACCGAGATCGAATCGCCCAGTCCCGCTCGCCATGCCGCAGGGCCGGGTGCACAGCCTCCGGCCGAGCCGGAGGCCGCGGCCGCGCTGTCGGCGTTTGCCGTGCAGTTGCGCCCGCTGCGCGCGGGCGATCCGCTGCGCTGGCTGGCCGCCGGCTGGCGCGATTTCCAGCGCTGCCCGGGCCTGGGCCTGTTCTACGGCGCCTGCTTCGCGCTGATGGGCTGGTCGCTGATCACCGTCTACCAGCATGCGCCGGCCTATGTGCTGGCGCTGTCGGCCGGCTTCCTGCTGATGGGGCCGTTCCTGTGCCTGGGCCTGTACCAGGCCAGCCGCCGGCTCGAGGCCGGCGAGAAGCCCGATCTCGGTGAATCGCTGCTGGCCTGGGACCGCAAGATGGGCACGCTGGCCATCTTCGGCTTCGTGCTGCTGGTGCTCGAGATGCTGTGGGGCCGCGCCTCGCTGATCGTGTTCGCGGTCAGCTTCGACGGCATGCCCGATTTCAAGGGCTCGCTGCTGGCCCTGCTCGATCCCGAGAACATCAACTTCATCGTCGCCTACCTGCTGGTGGGGGCGGTGTTCGCCGGGCTGATCTTCGCCATCAGCGTGGTCTCGATCCCGATGATCCTGGATCGCCAGACCGACGCCATCACCGCCGGCCTCACCAGCCTGCGCCTGGTGCTCACCCAGCC
>CAYPDO010000269.1:0-6527 GCA_964409495.1 uncultured Bordetella sp. | reverse complement strand
CCGACAACCTGTTCAACCCCGACCCGTACTACCAGCAGGGCGGCGACATGGTGCGAGTGGGCGGCCTGGGCTATGCCATCACGCCCGGCGCGGCGGCCGGCCAGCGCATCTCCGACATGCGCCTGTAGGGTGAAGCCATCGAGGCCGGCAAGACCTACAAGGTGGCCGGCTGGGCCCCGGTGTCGGAAGAGGCCAGCAAGGCCGGCCTGAAGCCGGTGTGGGATGTGGTGGAGACCTGGCTCAAGGCCCAGGGCGGCAAGGTGGCGCCGCGGGCACTGAACCAGCCGCGCATCATCGGCATGGCCGGCAACCCGGGCATGGGGGCCTGAGGGCCGCGCCTGGCCCGGTCAGGGCCGGGCGTAGCTGCCGCTGGGCTCGGGATCGCCCAGCACCGGCAGCGGCGGCGTGGCGGTCTCGGGCTGCCGATCGACCAGGGCATCGGTGAGCGACGCCGCCGCCCACATCGCGCCCAGCGTGACGAAGGCAGTGAGCGTGAACACCGCCGCCCCCGAGACACCGGCGCCCACGGCGCAGCCGCCAGCCAGCATGCCGCCAAAGCCCATCAGCATGGCGCCCACGATGTAGCGCCGCATCGACAGGCCGCCGCTGAAGCCCTCGAGCTTCCATTCGCGCCACAGCAGCGCCGACAGCAGTGCGCCCATGGCCACGCCGGGCACCAGGCCCAGGTCGAACTTCAGCGGCTGCCCGGGTGGCGAGAGCACCAGCATCAGCGTGTCGGCCGCGGGCCCGGTGAAGCTCAGGCTCTGCACCGGCACCACCAGATCGAAGGCCGCACGCGACAGCCGGAAGGTGAGCAGCCAGGCAAAGGCCACCATCAGGCCCACGCCGATGGCGCCCGCCCAGTGCCAGCGGCGCAGGTGGTGGCGCTGGCGCCAGCCCCACACCAGCGCGGCGGCCAGCCACAGCAGGCCGAACAGCAGGCCGCCCAGGTGGCCGATGCCGGTCATGGCCAGCACATCGCGTGAGGCACCGCCCTCCACGGTCCACCAGGCGGCCATGGCATTGCGCATGGGCGACAGCAGGCCCGACAAGGCCGACTGCGCGGTGACCGCGAACACCAGGCCCGACAGCAGGGCGCGCAGATTGCCTTGCGCGGCCAGCACCAGCAGCCGGCTGGAGCAGCCGCGCGCGAGGATCATGCCGGTGCCGAAGCAGGCGCCGCCGATCAGCGCGCCCGACAGGCTGCCGCGTGCGGCAAGCTGGCGCGCGCCGCTCACGTCAAGCCAGCCCAGCCACTGGAACAGCTGGGTCAGCATCACCGCGGTGGCAAAGCTGAGCAGCCAGACGGTGAGCTTGCCCTCCTGCGTGCCGCGCGCGAACTCGATCACCGCCGAGCGCAGGCAAAAGCGCGAGCGGTGCGCAAAGAAGCCGAACAGCAGCCCGATCAGCGCACCGGCCAGCGTCACCGTGCGCATCTCGCCCAGGTGCTCCATCCAGACGCTCAGTTCCATCGTCGGCATCGCTGCAGCAATCCATTCGAAAGCAGTGATGCTGCGCGCCCGCCGTGCTGCCGTGCTTGACCTGGGTCAGGCGGGCGGCAGGCCGCGGCCGGCCGCCCCACGGGCGCTCACATCAGCACGTCGGACCAGATGTTGCGGGCCCAGGCGCGCGCATAGGCGCCTTCCAGGTCGGAGCGCACATCGGACACGCCGCCCGATCCGCCGATGGTGCGGAAGGTCTTCTGCGTCGGCACGTACTCGTGCACGCTGGCCACGTGGATCACATGCTCGGCATCGACGAAGCTCATGCAGACATTGGTCAGCATCGGGTGCGGGTTGATCTCCAGGCCGCTAAGCTCGGCCACCAGCGCGGCGGCGGTGACCTTGGCATGCGAGTTGGCCATGTGGCCCGATTTGGGCATGCCCTGCGCCACCTGAATGGCGTCGCCCAGCACATGGATGTCCTTGGCGGCCGTGCTCTCGAAATTCAGGAAGTTCACATGGCACCAGCGCGCATTGGCGTTGGCCAGGCCGGTCTGCACCGCCAGCGCGCCGGCACGCATCACCGGCAGCACGTTCAGCACATCGGCCTTCAGGTCGTCCTGCACCTCGAAGCGCAGCGTGCGCGCCTTGGCATCCACGGCGGCCACCTTGTGCTGCGGCCGGTACTCCACCATGCCGGGGTACAGCTCGGCCCAGGCCTTCTTGAACAAGGGGCCCTTGGAGGTGACGTCGGGGTTGCCGTCGAGGATGATGACCTTGGCGCGCGGCTTGGCCTTCTTGAAGTAGGCCGCCACCACGCTGGCGCGCTCGTAGGGGCCGGGTGGGCAGCGGTACGGCGCCTCGGGGATGGCGATGGCATACACCCCGCCATCGGGCATGGCCTCGAGCTGGCGGCGCAGCGCCACGGTCTCGGGGCCGGCCTTCCAGGCGTGCAGCACCTGGCCGGCATCGTGCGCCGCCTTCAGGCCGGCGGTCTGCTCCCACATCATGTCGATGCCCGGGGCCAGCACCAGCTTGTCGTAGCGCAGCGTGTCGCCGCGCGCCAGCGTGGCGGTCTTCTTCTGCGGATCGATCGCGGTGACGCGGTCGTGGATGATGCGCACGCCATGCGTGCGTTCCAGGCCGGTGTAGGGGTTGGTGATGTCGGCCAGCTGGCGCTGACCGCCGATCACCAGATTGGACATCGGGCAGGAGACGAACTCGCGGTTCGGCTCGACCATGGTCACATCGATGCGCTGGTCGGACAGCAGGCGCACGTACTTGGCCACCGTGGCGCCGCCATAGCCACCACCGACGACGAGCACACGGGCCTTGTCTGCGCCACCGCTGGTGGCACAGCCGGTGAGTCCGAGCAGGGCTGCGGCACCCAGGCCGTGGAGGGCGGATCTGCGTTGCATGTCGGGCTTTCCTGTGGGTGGGGGCCTACTTGGCCGCGGCGAAATAGGTGGCCAGGGTCTCGAGCTGCTCCTCGGAGTAGCCGCGGGTGATCTGGTGCATGATCGTCGCCTTGCGGTCACCGGTGCGGAACGCCAGCAGCTGCGTCAGCAGGTGTTCGCGCGGCAGTCCGGCCAGGCGGATCAGGGCCTCACCTTCCACGGCCCGGCCGTCGGTGCCGTGGCACTGGGCGCAGGTGGCGGCCAGGGCCCGGGTGCGCAGACGCTGGCTTTGCTGGCTGTCGGCCAGGGCACTCGACGAGATGGCGCATGCGGCCGTCAGCAGCAGCGCGGCGCGTACGGCCACGATCGGTCTGGACATCGGGTTTCTCCTGGGCAGCAATGGGATGTCGGGTGTGTCCAGGCACTGGCACTGGGCCCCGCTTGGGGCGTATAGTGCCCAAATATCACTGCATGCGAATATAGAGTTACCCCTATGCAGAACGGTCGTGACGGTGGGTCGGGTCGACTTGTGCACAGGCAGCGCGCTGCTGGGTGGTGCCATGCGCTGTTGGCCAGGCTGGCGGCAGGCTGCACTGCGGGGGTGCTGCTGCTCGGCGCGGGTGCCGCCTGCGCGGCGCCGGTGACAGCGGAGCGCGTGAGCGACGGCGTCTACCTGGTGCAGGGCGAGACCGCGCTCGGCTCGCGGGCCAACCGCAACTTCATCTCGAATGCCGCCTTCGTGGTGGCCGATGGTGGCGTGCTGGTCATCGACGCCCTGGGTTCGCCGGTGCTGGCCGATGAACTGATCGCCGAGATCCGCAAGGTCACCGATCTGCCGATCCGCGCCGTGCTGGTCACGCATTACCACGCCGATCACATCTACGGCCTGCAGTCCTTTCGCCGCATCGGCGCGCGCATCATGGCGCATGCCGATGCCCGCGAGTACCTGCATTCCGATCTGGCGCGCCAGCGGCTGGAAGCCAGCCGTGACGAACTCGAGCCCTGGGTCGATGAGCACACCCGGCTGCAGCCGGCCGACGACTGGCTGGGGGCCGGCGCGGACGGCGCTGCGGCCAAGGGCCTGCAACAGCGCCTGAGCATCGGACGCACTGAGTTCGCCGTGCTGCATGTGGGGCCGGCGCACACGGCCGAGGACCTGGTGGTCTATCTGCCGGAACGCGGCGTGCTGTTCGCGGGAGATCTGGTGTTTCGCGGCCGCATCCCGTTTGTCGGCCAGGCCGACAGCGGGCGCTGTATCCATGCGCTTGACCGCCTGCTGGCGCTGCAGCCCCGGCTGCTGGTGCCGGGCCACGGCGGCGTCTCTGCCGATCCGATGGCCGATCTGGCGCTGACCCGCGACTACCTGGCCCATCTGCGACAGACCATGGGTGAGGCAGCGCGCAACATGGAGCCATTCGACGAGGCGTACCAGCGCACCGACTGGTCGCGCTTTGCGCACCTGCCGCTGTTCGGGCCTGCCAACCGCATGAACGCCTACAACACCTATCTGCTGATGGAGCACGCGGCCCGATGAGCGGCAACCTGACCCGCCGCGCGCTGCCGCTGTGGCTGGCCGGCCTGGGCCTGGCGGCGGCGGCGCCGGCGCACGCCGGGCTGGGCGCGCGTGTCGACTGGCCGCCGCTGCAACTGCTGGACGGGCGCCGCCTGGCAGCCACGGCCTGGGCCGGACGGCCGGTGCTGGCGGTGTTCTTTCGCAACCAGTGCCCGTACTGCGTGCGCCACCTGCAGCGCATGCAGCGCTGGATGGATGCCGGCGCCGCCGGCGCCTGGCGCTGGCTGGGCATCGCCGACGAGAACAACGCCGACGCCGTGCGCGAGCACATGGCCCGTCAAGACTGGCGCTTCGACACCACGCTGGCGCAGCCCGCGCTGCGTGCGCAGCTCAGCAGCCGCCGCGTCGTGCCGCTGAGCTGCGTGATCGACCGTGCGGGCCTGCTGCGCGAAGTCATCCCCGGCGAGATGAGCGCCGACGACATCCAAGGCCTGGCGCGCTGGGCCGATCAAGATGCACGCCAGCGGAGCTGATGCATGAACACCCCCATCCTGTGGCGTCGTGGCGGTCTGCACCTGGCGGCGGCGCTGCTGCTGTGCCTGGCCAGTGCGCACGGCCGGGCGCAGGCGCAGCCCGGCACGGCCGCCGGGCCGGGCGCGGCACAGCCGGCAGCGCCGCTGCCCGAGATCTTCCGCGGGGCCGATCTGGCGCTGGGCATGCGCCTGCTGGCCGAACACCGCTGCAGCGAATGCCATGCGCGCCGCGTGGGCGGTGATGGCAGCGCGATCTACAGGCCGCTGGGTCGCATCCAGACCGCGGGCCTGCTGCGCGGCATGGTCGACTATTGCAGCACCGAGCTGAACCTCGGGCTGTTCCCCGAGGAGGTGACGGCCGTGGCCGCGGTGCTGCAGCGTGACCACTACCGCCTGACGCGCTGATGCCCGCCGCCGGGTGCACGAGAGACTGACCGAGAATCCCCAGTGCAGCATTGCCGTACCCATCCCCAAGCATCATGAACCCGAACGACGACATCGGCGACGAGGTCTTCGAGGCCGTGGCAGAACTCTTCTCCCTGCTCTCGACCCCGATCCGGCTGAAGATCATCCGTGCGCTGTGTCTCGGCGAGAAGAACGTCTCGCAGCTGCTGGTCGAGATCGAGACCACCCAGCCGAACATGAGCCAGCACCTGTCGACGCTGTACCGTGCCGGCATCCTGGGCAAGCGCCGCGACAGCACCCAGATCTACTACCGGCTCAAGAGCCAGCGCGTGGCCACGCTGTGCCAGGCGGTGTGCTCGCAGATGGCCACCGAAGTCCAGCCCGAGGCGGCAGTGCCCATCGGCGAGCGGCTGCTGCCCCAGTTCAACCGCTGACGCAGTGGCCTGCGCGGTGCTAACCTGCCCGGCCCTGCATGATGCATGACCGAGGAGACACCGCATGCCCGGCCTGAACCCGACCGTCGATCCCGATGGCCTGCTCGAGTTTTCGGTGGTCTACACCGACCGTGCGCTGAACCACATGTCCAAGCGCTTCCAGGGCGTGATGCGCGACATCTCGGCCACGCTCAAGCAGGTGTACCACGCGCGCTCGGCCATCGTGGTGCCGGGCAGCGGCAGCTTCGGCATGGAGGCCGTGGCGCGCCAGTTCGCCAGCGGCCAGCCGGCGCTGGTGATCCGCAACGGCTGGTTCAGCTTCCGCTGGAGCCAGATCTTCGACATGGGCGCCATCCCCTCGCACCACGAGGTGCTGAAGGCCCGCAAGACCGGCCCCGGCGCGCAGGACCCGTACGCCCCGGCGCCGATCGACGAGGTGGAAGCCGCCATCGCCCGCGTGAAGCCGGCCGTGGTGTGCGCGCCGCACGTGGAAACCGCCAGCGGCATGCTGCTGCCCGATGACTACCTGAAGCGCGTGGCCGCCGCCACGCATGCGGCGGGCGGGCTGTTCGTGCTGGACTGCATCGCCTCGGGCTGCCTGTGGGTGGACATGGCGGCCCTGGGCGTGGACGTGCTGGTGAGCGCGCCGCAAAAGGGCTGGAGCGGCTCGCCCGGCTGCGCCTTCGTGATGCTGAGCGACGCGGCCCGCGCGCGCATCGACGCCACCACCAGCAGCAGCTTCGCCTGCGACCTGAAGAAGTGGCTGCAGATCATGGAAACCTATGAAGGCGGCGGCCATGCCT
>CAYPDO010000268.1:0-6540 GCA_964409495.1 uncultured Bordetella sp. | reverse complement strand
GGGGTTTTTGTTGGCTACTTTGGGGCCCCCGGGGGGGGGGGGGCGCCCGGTCGTGGGGGGGGGGTATGGGGGGGGGATCCGGGGGCGGGGTGGGGTGGGGAGTGGCACGCCCCATCGTCAGGCGTGGTCTTGTCGGCGTCTCGGGGAAACGGCGTGCGCGAGGGTGGGGTTTCGAGACTGGCCAAGCCTTGACGAATGGCCGCGCCTCGCTGGTACCGGCCATTGGCAGACAGACGGGCAACTCACTCCGACGGCCATATCTGGCAGTTCACGAGTGGCGGCTCGTGGACCTTCGATCCACAGGCCATCGCGACGCACCGGATCCCGCCTGGCGGTGCTTACCGATTACTCATCACGCGGACTTTGGGCTGCAAGTGGAGCACTCACGTAAGCGACGTTGGGCGTCTCGACCGTCATGGTCATCAGGTCGGAGCCGGTATGGCACCACACGCGCAGGCCACTCGGCAAGGGGCGCGTTCCTACGATGACGAAGACCATGCCATTCGTCAGCGTCAACGCGGCCCGAGCGTGCTCTGCCGCCAAAGCCCGGTCTTCGGACGAGGGCATCGGGTCGAGTTCAGGGTGGGTGTGCCAGAAGCCTAGGCAGTGCCAACCATCCCGAAACAACTGCTCTCGCTCGCGCATAGCTTGCTGAACGTCGAAGCGCACTCGGGACCAACCTGCCCACGATGGCTTCAATCGCGTTGCCTTAGCCACCACGACCGTCTTGCCTGTGAGGTCTTGTGCGTATAGCTGACCGACAGACTCACGAATCAGTAGACCTCGTTGGGCGTGGCGCCCGAGCTCTCGCAGAACCTCAGCTTCGAGCCGCAGCCGCCAGGCCGCCCCCGGCAACTGAAACACCGCGGGCTTACTCACCGCTGCCCCAGGAGGTCCGAGAGTGACCGAGTAGTGGTCGCCGTGTCGAGTTTCCCTCCACTCTGCGGAACGATGGAACGCGTCTTCACGGTCAGGGGTAGTGCGTCGAAGAACGCCTGAGCGCGGACCCATGACCAAACTGTGGAGGGTGTACTCGGGTCGTCAAATGCCGCAAGGACACGTTCGACGACGAACGCCGCCACCTGCGTGACGTCGGCGGCACCGTAGGGGTGAAACCCCGCCGAACATGCAGGGTTGTCCACCCGTGTCTCGTCGATGGAGAGGTCACTGGCGTTCACAAGGTCGTTCGCCGGGTCCTCGATGGGCCAAGGCACTTCAGGTTGGCTGAGCACCACATGCCCCGCGCTACACAGCGGTTCCAACCATGCATGCACAACCGGAGTCTTGCCGAAGTAGGTGTCGCGCAACAAGGTCACGGCGTTGCGGACGCCTCTTTCGGCGGTGCAATCGAAAACCAAGTCGAATGCCCCTATCGTCGCATTCTTCCCAATCCAGGTGCCGGCGTCGGACCGAACACCGACCACGTCGATGCCAGGAACGGCGCGCTTGAGCTCGTCGGCCAACTCGGGCGCCTTGGCATGGCCCACGTGCTGTAGTCCCAGCACATGGCGTGATGTGTTCTCGGCCTCCATGAGCTGGCTGTCGACAAGCGTCATGTGCCCAATGCCGGCACGCGCGAGAAGCAGTGCCACGAAGCTGCCCAACGAGCCCGTGCCAAGCAACAGAACTCGCTTACTCCGCCTCGCCTGAAGCTGTGGCAGTCCGTGGTCCCGAGCCAGGGACCAATCGGGGTCCATGCGACAGACTTCGAACGGCTCTATCGATACGCCCCGCGCGGTGAGCCCGAACGTAGGCATGACCTGGAAGCCGTACGTGGCACTACCCTGAACGAAGAGCACGACCAGTTGCGGGGCCGCACTCGGCTGCGGAACCCGTCGGCCCGTGTGGGTCGTGCGGAACTTGTGCTTGGCCTGATGCTTCTTGAAGTCGCCCCGAGCTCTTGCGAAAAGTCCCTCCAGCGAAGCCTGCCCATCGGTGGCCGAAGCCACCAACTGGTTGAGCGATTTCGCGTCCTTCGGCCATGTCGTCGGTGTCCAGGGGCGGGCGACGGGCAGCCTCACGATGAGCGCATGTCCTTTCACCACCGTGCCCTGTGCCCACCCGTGGCGCCGTGAAACTGCATCGGGGTCCACGCCGTTGCACGCAATCACCTGCCGGTAGAACCGGCCGTGCTTTGTGCCCGGGTGAAGGTATCCCGCGACTGTCCCGTATGCCCAGCCGGCCAAGCCGCTGGTGTCAACATGAACACGCCCAATCCGACCATCCAGCCGAGTGGCGCGCCGCGGGTCAGTGCAGTGCAGTGACCAGTAGGTCATGCGTTCCTTGTGGAACTCTGACTCGGCCCAGTCGGGCTGCTGCAGCTTGGCCAGAAAGTCGTCTTGCAGCGTTTCCATCGCTCGCAGCACTGCGGCGATGGGGGCTTCGAGGTCTGAGGGCGACGCCCACAGGCCAAGACAGAGCTTGCCGCCTCGTTCAACATGGGGCAGCTTCAGCTCAAGCTGCGCGTCGACCTCAAATCGGCACGGCTCGAGCGGAAACTCGGCAGGAAGCACCAACCGGACCGATGACACTGGCGCGAACTCGCCTTGAAGGTCGATGTCCCAGGCAAGACCGCCCTCTGCGGCTCTTACGGATACTCGGCGTAGGTGTTCCTTGCCCTCGAGCCACTGCTCGACGGCAGATGCCGCGGTCTCGAATACCTGCCGATTCGACAAGCTCAGCCCAGCGTGTTGCTCTTCTCGGAGCCAGTCGGCACGGGCCGCGTGGGGTTGGCAGCCGCCAGTGCGGCGCCGGCCGCCATCAATCCGCCGAGGACGGTCGACTTCGCCGCTGCAGGTGGCTCCGACACCACCTTGACCCGCTCTGGGCAATTTGGAAAGCGGGGGCCGAAGGCCTGCCGCATCCACTCGCAGGCCTGCGCTGCATTGCTGGCGGCGAGGGCACCTTCCAACAGCGAACCGAGTCTCTCGAACGCCAGCGCTGCCTCCTCAACAAGGTCACGCTCCTTGCTCGCCTTGCGCAGACGGTCCGTCAGAGACTCACTATCGTCAACCGGGTTGTTCACGCCCTTGCGGAGCACTGGGGGCAGGCCTTTCACCACCTTGAGCAGGGCCAGGTCATCGCGCCGGTCGTGCTTCTCGAAAAGCGGCACGGCCGCCGCCATGAGCAGGATGGAAGCCGGACCACCCGAAGCCCACCTCCAGTCCCTGTGAGCCTTGAGATACCGGACTACTCGACGGAGCTGTTCGCCGTGTTCGTCGACCTTGCGGAGGAACCACTGCTTGACCGGGCGAGGGTCCGACTCCATCCAGTCGTCCTCGCGATGCGCCAACAGCACGCCGTCACTGGGCAGCGCGGTCCAGGCGTCGCGCTCGGCCTTGGCAATGGCTTCACTGAAGTTCGCATACACGCTGTCGAGAGCCATTGCCCGCGCACTCAGCGTGGCGAACTCAGTGTCGGGAATCGCGTACAGAGGGACGTCGATGTGGGCCGTCGTGCTGATGACGATGCGGATGCAGGTCGGCTTGTCGGTGACCAACTGCCAGCCGCGCTCCTTGATGAGCGGCTCCAACGCCTTCTGCGCAACCGTGAAGAACACGGTTGCCGCGATGCTGGGCCGACGCGTCTGGGTAAGGAAGCTCAGCGGAAGGTAGCAGCCGTCATCGACGTCCGCCTGCTGGGGCTTCTTGGCAGGACAGTTCAGCGTCTTGTATGCCCAGGAACCTTGCGTGAAGAACCGCGGCGTCGGGATGTCCTGCGTGTAGCCCAGTAGGCGCAGCTCTCGAGGAATCCCATCGCGTAGTGCTGCTCGTACCGCAGTCTTTGCCGCGGCAATGTAGTCGCGCTCATGGCTGTGCAGGTCCAGGCTAGCCTGAAGGCACTGTTCGGCGTCGTCGCCGGTGAAGAACAGGGAGCTGAGGTTCAACATTGCAGTCTTGCTATCAGGCGTTCTTGTTGGGGCCGTGGAAGAAGGTCGGGGCGCCAGCTTGGTGGGCGCGGAAAGGTTGGAACTTGGGGTCTCCGAGAGTCCGCTGAGCTGCGTGCATGCCGCGGTCACGCAACGTGTTGGTTGAACCCGGGGTCACCCGGTCCAGTTCCTTCACATCGCGGCTCTGGTCCGGCGTCGCCTTGTCGTCAATCTGGAAGTAGTCGTCGCCGAGCGACTGCCGCAGCATGTAGTCGACCGATGACTCTTGGGCAGAGATGACCAAGTCAAACAGACCGCCGCGCCAGCGGCCGAAGCCACGGTCCAGACTCGCAGAACCGCGGAGGGTCGCGCCGATGGTCATGGTGCCAATCGACAGGACCCGAACGCGAACATCCTGTTTAGGCGCCAGGAACGTGCGAACCTCGTGAAGACCGAAGAGCCCGGGCGCGTTGCCGACAAGCCCACCATCCGCGAATACGCCGCGGTTGTTTCGGGCCAGCGGGAAGTACACGGGGGCGGCGGCAGTCGCCATCGCTACGTCCACGAGCGACATCCGATGGTCGAACTCGAAGGTCTGGTGATGCGGCGTCTTGAAGAACTGGCCCCGGCCGGTGGTGTAGTTCACCGCGGGCACCAGGACTCGGTGCTTCAGGTCGCCCACCGTTGTGTCGCCGAAGCGCTCGGTCAGCACTTCTCGCAAGCCCGCCGAGCTGTGCTTTGCCTGCAACCAGAACCCCAGGGCGTGCCGCAGCCAAGTGCGGCTGCCGAAGATGCGGCTACCCTGCTTTTCGAAGAGTGTCTTCAGTTCGACGGCCGGTATGTCAGCCGCTAGACCGAGCGCGAGCAATCCGCCCGCCGAGGTGCCGCAGACCAGGTCGAAGTGAGAGGCAATGGGCCTGCCCATCGCCGCTTCCAGTTCGGTGAGCACCGTCGCCGTGTATAGCGCGCGGTAGCCGCCACCCGAGAGGGCGAGGACGTGAAAGTCGGGCACCTCGGTCACATCAGCCTTTCGGCGGGAACGGGTCGCCGCCGTGGCTGTCCTTGTCGCGGATGCGGCCGTCGGGGCGATGGATGATGAGTTCCGAGCCCTGGTGCTGGGCGATGCGGCGCGCCGCGTCCGTCGCCGCGGCCTGCGTGTCGTGGACCGAGGTTGCGCGGGTGTTGCCAGCGCCCTTGACGGCCCAGCCACCCTGGTGAGGAACGACGTGTTGATTCTAGCCAGCCATAGAGCCTCCTTGCTGAACGCCGCGTCATATTAAGTGAACGACCCGGACACCGTCAACTCTTGTGGACGACTCGTTCGTCCAGTAGAATGCCGAGTTGTCCGCCGCGTCGGCGTGTAGCGAGGAATCCATAGATGTCACTCGGCGCCAGGCTTGCTGAGCTACGGCTGCGCAAGGGCGAGTCACTCCAGACCGTGGCCACGGCAATCGGCATCTCCAAGACTCACGTCTGGCAGTTGGAGAAGGGGAACAGCGACAACCCCTCCATGGAGCTTCTCAAGAAGCTTGCCGAACACTTCGAAGTACCGCTCACCTACTTGGCCGACTCCGAGTCGGAGGCGTCGCTGGACGATGTCGAGGCGCAGCAGTTCTTTCGGGACTTCAAGTCGTTGTCGGATGCCGAGCGCGAACTTCTGAAGCACACTCTCCAGGTCTTCAAGAACAAGAAGGCTGGGGGAGATGGTTCAGCTTGACCTGATAGAACTCGCGGACCTTGTTCGGCCGGAGCAGCTCGTCGCCGAAATTCTTCGACAGAACCCGCAGATGCCAGTCCCGGTTCCGCTTGAGGACCTGGCGCGGCTCGCCGGCATCAGCAAGATTGAGGCGTTTACCAGCGAGGGCTTCGAGGGCGCGTTGATTGCCAACGCGACGAAGTCTGAGGGTGCAATCTTCTACAGCAATCGTGGTCCTCGACCGCGCCAGCGCTTCACCATAGGCCACGAGCTGGGTCACTTCTTGCTGCCTTGGCACCGGCAGGCGAAGTTTCAGTGCACGGCTGAGGACATTACGTCTGGAGGCAACAAGGACTGGGAGATTCAAGCCAACCAGTTTGCGGCGGAACTGCTGATTCCGGCACCCCTGGTCAAGACGCGACTGCAGAAGCTCAAAGACCCAGAACTTGCGCACATCATGGCGCTGAGGGATGAGTTCGAGACGAGCATGGAAATGACTGCGCGCAGGGTCGTCGAACTCAGCGAGTACGCCTGCGCCGTTATCTTCTCCAAGGACAACGTAGTTCGCTACCCAGTGTGGAGCCCGTACTTCACGCATCGACTATGCGTCAAGAAGGGAGAGCGGCTCCCGGCGAAGAGCCCGAGCAGAGAAGCAGCGAGCGACCCCGACGAGTGGCACGAGCTTGATGCCCATTGGTGGCTGGTCGAAAGGCGCGGGGAAGACACTCCGGAGTCTGTGTACGAGCAGACGCTTGTGCAGGAGAACGGTCACAAGGTGACGCTGCTGACTTACGACCCTGAGTAGGGGCTACCGCCGCTGAAACTCCGAAGGCGTGCGCACGGTGGCGCTGTTGCTCGAGCCGCTGCTCCCGCGCCTTCCCCTCTGCTTCCCATAGAGTAGCGAGGCCCCGTCCGACGTCATCCGCCGCAAGTGGGACCTTCGGCCGGTAGTGTGCACGCCGGCCCCGGTTGGGGT
>CAYPDO010000267.1:0-6557 GCA_964409495.1 uncultured Bordetella sp. | reverse complement strand
TTCATGGCTCCATCTTCTCAAGTGTTGGAGCCTCCTCGAAACCCGGGGCGGTTCAACGGCCTCTGGCCGCGCCTCTAAGAGTAAGCGCCGCAGTGCTTCCGCCCGCCGCAAGCTGGCAGCCGTGGAATCGGCGGCCCATGCTGTGCTGGCCCATCACGTTGCATCGACCGAGCGACGTCTCATCTGAACGGGTTGTCCGCGGAACCGGACGTTGCCGTCGGGCTTGCAACATCGCCAGGCTTGGATGCCCCTCCCGCCGCGACCTGCAAACGAACCTCGCCAGTGGCGCCGTTGTGCCGATCAGCCGCGTATGCAATCCACGGTGGCTCGCTGCACATGAGCACTCGCACTTCCTGAAGCTCCCCGGCGTCGGCCTTCTTAGCGTCCTGTCGCCCCTCCTGAATAGCCGCGCGCAGTAGTTGTTTGCGCACCGTTACGTCGTCGCCGATTGGCAATGCTCGCAGGACAGCATCCAACAGCTTGCGTTCGAGGTCGCTCGGGGCGTCCTTGTGCCGAAACAGTGCTTCCGCGAGTCGCTGAAGAATTCGACTTGCCGCTCCGAAATGGCACGGGCCTCCAGTCGCTAGCCGCTGCAAGAACTCAACCGCCACCCTGAGAGCGGAATTGAACTCAGTTTCGGGCAACGCCAAGTGCATCGCGAAGCGGGACATGCCGAACTTGAGCCAGTCGGTCCCTTGGTACGCCATGAGCGCGAGGTCTTCGGCTGCCACCGATATGAACGTTCTGTTCGCGAACATCTGGCGAATCGTGGCTAAGGAGTACGCCGAACGCGTGAGCTTGCCAAGGTCGCGCGCGTGCATCAGCAGCACCTGTGGCCACACGCCCGGAATGCCCAGATGAGCAGCCAAGAAGCGCAGACGGGCATCCAGCGAAATCAACGTTGCTCCGTGCTCGGCAGCCGCAAGGAGAGCCGAGAGCTCTTCGCCTGATATGGCCCGTTCGAGCTGACTTGCGATTGGAGCCAACGCTTCGGTGCCGTAGGCCGGAACCACCCGACAGTGCATCCGCATGGCATCGACGACACCTTGCAGGAAGCGAATCTCTTGCTGGCGCTGCTCCGCAGTCACTTCGACGAAGCCCAGCTTTCCGTCCTGCTCAAAAGCCCGGCCCTCCGTCCTCTCGGTCCGCGCTTCCGCAAGCTTCGCCTCCAAGGCGTCTCTCGTATGGGATGTAACGAGGAGGCCAGGCACGACGGTCAGGACATCGAGACACTTCAACGTGCCGAGTTCTACAAGTGTCGCCGCGTCGATGAGGTACGGGCCCTTGCCTGACTCGAGGCCTGCAATGACCTGTCCACGCTCTTCCGGGCTGCCCCCACTGACCTGCATAGCTGGCCCATCCAACCGCCAGCCACGCACGACATCGAGCACATCGCGCCCAAGCAGCTTAGCAAGCCCGCCCAAAGTAATCGGGGCGGACACGTATGCGTCGATGGACTTCGCGGCATGGTCGCTGAATCGCTTGAGCTGTCGGGTGAGACCACTGAAGTCAGGTTCCCCGGTCTCCTCGTCGTGAATCGACACCATTCGCGCTACGGGCGACGGCGTCAGAGGTGCGTTGAGAGCATGTTGCGAGAGCTCAAGCAAACGCCGGTACGCCGAGCAGATACGTCGAACCGTCAGTACCCTCGGCTCGCCTTCCCCATCCGGTATGGAAATGCTGGCGCCAATGCTGAGGCCGGTAATGACAGCAGCCTCTTTCGACCCAGTTCGCAAGAACTCCGAAGTGGCTGGAAGCTCCGAAAGATTGCCCGGGTCGATGGTGAAGACCTGGTTTCTTCCCTCCTTGTCCATCACCGTCACTGAGGTGCCCGCAGCCACGACGGGAAGCTCTTCGTCCATGAGAGGTAGCTCATCCGTGACTGCCATATGCGCGACGACGTGCGCGGCAGCAGCTTCCGTGCTGTCCAGCCGCGTTCGCCGCATGACGTAGAGACGGCGAAGTGCCCGCTCCTTGTACCCGTGCCTTAGTTCGAGAGTGGCGAGCCGAGTCACCTCTTGGATGCTCCCGGACAGCTCTAGAGGTGTTTCCCGCAGAACGTTGCCAACTTCCTCAGCGGAGGTCCGGGTTGCGACCATGACTCTCAGAAGCCAGCTCCGAACCTCTTCCGGCGCCTGGCTGAACTCGGCCGGGACTAGCTGGGCGAGCAACGACCAGTCGCCAGCGAGTTGCCCAAGCTCCATGGCCATGTGGCGCGTGTCGGCATGCGACTCCCAGCCTGCCGGGAACGCCTCTATGAGTTCCTTTGCCTTTGCGCGTCGGCCGGTCCTGAGATAGCAGAACAGAAGGTCAGCGTGTAGCTGGCTATGCTTGCCCAGAGGTGCGAGCTTTTCAAAGACTGCGGCAGCCTGTCCGTACTCCCGCGCGAACAGCAGGGCCTGCGCGACAAGGTACCGGTCGCCAGATTCGCTGCCATCCTTGAGCGACTCCAGCGCCCGCTTGAGACGCTCCGCGGCCTCGTCAGGAAAGCCTGCGTTTCGCAGAATTTGCGCTCCCGCCACCAATTCAGGCACCGAGTGGGACGCGGCCCAATCGGCGACACGCACGGTTTTAAGCGCAGCCGGTTGATTTGACCTGGCCAGCACGGTCCACCGCATTCCGGTGATGTTCCGCAACAAGGCCGGCTGCGGCGGGTCAAGCCGCGTTGCCGCCTCGAGAGCCTTGTCCACTGCGTCAAGGTCGTCGGCCTCGCCGGCCAGCTGCGCAAACGTCGCAAGTGCCTCCTTCGGCAGGACATCAATCTGGGGCTTGCCAACCGCGATTGCGCCTTTCCTATTGCCCGTCGCCGTCAAGCCTTCGAACTCGACTCGCAGGAAGGCGGGGGATGAGATGCCGTGAGCGCGCGCCTCCTGCAGCACTGACAATGCGACGTCTGGTTGTCCGAGTAGAAGATGCGCTGTCGCAAGATTTGCAGCGGCCGCGGCAACCGTCTCGGGGCTCTGGACTTGCCACAGACGCTCCTCACGCGGCGTGAACTCACTGGCGCAGCGCTCAAGAGCGGACCTCTCATCCGTACCAAACACGCGAAACGTCGCCGAAACTCCGTCGCCAGCAGCTTGGTCCAGGCACAGAGTCAGAGCAGTGTCGCGTGTGAAGAAGCTTGGTGTAGCCGCGTCAAGAGCCTGAAGCGCGGCCTGCGCTGCTCCGACTTTGTCGCCGTGCCTGTGGCGGCTCCACGCGAGCATCTGCAGGGCATCCGCCTCTGTCCTCAACGCTGGTGGAATGTCCTCAAGGGTCAGCTGCGCACCGAGGTCCAGTCGCGCATTCGCAGTCGCCTGCCACACCGCGAGTGAATCCGGGAAAGTCTTCAAGGCGTCAGCGCCTGCCGACGCAGCCGCAGCGGCGTCGCCCTGCAGCAGAAGCCCGCGGGCTCCTGCAGCGGCGAACTTGTCCTCGCCCTTATAAAGTTCCGCAGCGCGAATGAAGTCTGGTGCGGCCGCTTTCCCACCTTCAAGGTGCCACTTGCACGTCCCCCGCAACAGATGCCAACGTGCCTCTTGGTGCGCGTCGAACTGGTCATGGGACTCGCCCACCCTGACCAAGTCCTCTAGCGCGTCCCGATACCGAAGCTCCTTGATGCGCGACTGAACTGCGTCCAGCTGCCTGGAAATCAGCTTGTTGACAGAGTCGTCACGCGCCGCAGGTAGTTGGTCTCGAAGTGCGGACTGGAGACCGCTCTCCTTGATGGACTCGACCAACCCCGACAGGCGCGCCAGTTCCGCAGCAACCGCTTCGGGTGCTGGGCTCCGAGGCGCTTGCTTCGCCAACGGGACCACTGCGTATGGCGAAGCGAGAAAGCTCCGCGCACCGGCGAAGAGGCCGTTGAGACGTTTGCCGATAGCAATGTCCAGGTTGTCGAACGTGACAGTACCTGCCGCGCCGTTAGCCGACATGCATGCGGTCACCAGTGCGGACCAAATTTCCTGGGGGTGGGCCACTTCCCCGACCAATGCAGCCGCCTGCCGTATCGAGTTCAGCTGAAAGACATGCTCAGCAGTGCCGTCTTGGTCGAGGTCATGTGCCAAGCAGTTCAGATGCTTGACGAAGTCATAGAGCTCGGGAGCTTCGACGTCCCTACCGGCGTAGGCCTCGGCGATCTTCTTGATTGCCGCCAGCGCGTTGCGGTTTGCCGGGTTGCTGAAGTTCGGTTCGTCTACCTTCTTGAGAAACTCGGCCGGCGTTGCCGAGTAGCGGGCCCAGTCGCAGACGGTTGATGCGCCCTTCATCGCGGCCGCGCTGGCCGTGTCATAGACGAGGAAAATGGAGTCCTGGCCGCGAACGAACTCCGTGGAGTTGTAGTCGGTCCAAGCCGCACCGATTGACTCCTTGAACGCCGCATCCCTCTCGCGTGCGCTCAGCGAGCGTTTCATCTGCAGCAGCGCTCGAAACCGATGGCCGTCGCTTTGCTCAATGCTGCAGACTAGGTCGTCCGTGTGGTGCCCGTGGATTCGCGCTTGGAACCGCAGTTCGACGATGCGCCCGTCATCGACGCCAGGCACCAGTGAGCTGAGGCACATTGCAAGCAGGCGAGAGGCTTGAACGCGGCATTCAAAGGACGTGCCACCTCCCCCGGTGGAGGCCGGGTTCGACAGCTTCTTCGCCTTTGGCTTGTCGGTGCCTTTGCCCTTACGAGACGTCATTGAAGTGCGCTTCTCACCGCGCATTGTCTGCTATTACGTTCCCACCCCCATCGTCCAGCGCCGACGCATCTCCGGGTCGGCCTACAGTGCAGCCAATGAGCGCAAGTTGGATGCCAACATGCACGCTGCAACCCTCGAGCTTTGCTACCTGAACGCCCGCGCGTGCGCTGGAAGTGCCACCTGACGTTTCTCGTCATGGCCAAGCTGGCCGAGGTCATCGGATTGAAGTCCGCCGGTACGTTCGCGGCATCGGCCGTCAGAGACGGGCTACCGTGGAAGGCGTCAGCATGCTCGACACACGTCGTTCGCGAGCGTCCGCAACTGGCCGACTCCCGGTGGCCACGAACGGCTGCTTCGTGGAAGCTGGTCCCGATCGGCGTCGTTCCGAGCATGGGGCGGTTTTGGAGAGTTCCGGCCGGCGGCTTTGGGTCGTCCTCGACCTGTCGGCGGTGGAACAAGCAGCCATTCGGGTCGCGGTCCCCAGCTCCGGCCCGCTCATCATCAATGTTGTGGATGAGTGTCCGGTGCCGCCTCAAGCGGTCGACCGGCTGGCTCCGTGACTGATGGGCAGCTTGTTGCCGGCGCCGACAGTCGGCCGTGGAAGTTGACCGACAGCAGCCAGTCTTCAAGAGCCATTCCCAACGGTACACCGCTCAGCGGCTGGGTGTTCCGCGCAGTCACGTCGAACCTTGTCCAGGTCCTTTCGCTGCGCGTACCGGTGCTCCCCGCCCCCCGAAACTGAAGTCCATTGGCATTGCGATGCATCAACTCGCTCAGGTTGTTTCCCACGAACCATTGATCGGCAGACCAATAGCTTCCAATGCAGAAAGGGACATCCGTGAAATTCATCGTCAAAGTATTCCTTGGCCTGGTTTTCTTTCTTGGCGCCAGCCATGCAAACGCTTGGTGGTTCTTTAACGAGGGTGTCGCCGCTAGCAATGCCGCAGATGCGGCCAAGGAGGCGCGTGAAGAGTACTTCAGAAGGCTGGAGGATCCGGAATCCAGCACCAAAGACATTGAAGAGGCTGCAAAGAAGCTCAGAGATGCCCAACAAGATGCATTTAACAAGATCATCATCTTCGGAACATCCGTGCCTGGCACCAGCCTGCACCCGCCCCCCACCCCGCCGGGCTTGCTGAAGGATGCGGTCAAGGAGGCCCTCGACTCGCAGCTGCATTCATTCTTGAACCGCGAGCTGTCAGACAGCGAACTCAGCAGCGTGTACAACAAGGCCAGTATTGGCCTGGGTAGCGAGTACATCTCGCTGCTCACCTTTGATTACGCCACGGACCCTCGCACCAGCCCGCTCTTCTTTGCCCAGACCACCTTCACAGTCGCCATCAACGAGGGCAACCCGCTGGTTTCGGGTGACGCATTGGTGAATGGGTTCGGCGTAGGCTCAAGCACTACGCGGGGGGGCGCGATTGCCAGCTTCTATCAAACCCAATCGCCAACTTGGGATCCCTATGGCCTGCTGTCCAGGCCCGCCGACTACAAGGACTTCATGTTGGTTGAGGTCACAGGCTTCGATCTGGGCACCAACACCGTGTCGGGTTCTCTGCTCTACGGCAATGTCGGCTTGGTAAGTGACGTGCCTGAACCCAGCGCGCTTGCAGTAATGCTGGCAGGCTTGTTTGTGGTCGGCTTGCACGCAGGGCGCCGCAGACAGTCGTTTGCAACACGAATCGGCTACATCGTTGCGACGGTGTCGCAACCATCGGCGTGAGATAGGCTGCCCGGCCTTCAAGTCCGAGAGGTTCTGCACTTGGGGGCCCTTCCAGCATTCAGGAATTGCGCTACACCCTTGCCGACGCTGCACACTTACTTGTGCCGACACCGTCCGCCCGCCCGCTGACGCCCTACCTGTTCTCCAGCCGCCCCCAATCCAGCACCCCC
>CAYPDO010000266.1:1295-6576 GCA_964409495.1 uncultured Bordetella sp. | reverse complement strand
GCGAGCACGTCCTCGGCGGTCTGGGGTTCCTGGCGGCTGACCTTCAGCTGCCATTGATCCAGCCGGCGCAGCGCGCCGATCACGGCGCCGGCAGCGGCGGCAAACCACAGCGAACCGCGCGGAGCCGTCAGGCGGGCAGGGCGGCCAAAGGTCATCGAAGCACTGGTCATGGTGTGACTCCTGTGAACGCTGGAGCCGGGTTGGCCACAGCGGGTTGATTCATGTTGCGGTGCAGTATAGGGTTTACACCAAGACCGTGCACAGAGAATTGACTTGGGATTGGTCTCCAGATCCAGAGTGCGTGACACATTGCCGCCCGCCATGGCCAGGCGGCTGATGCCGCTCGGGCAGGCATACTGCGCCGCTGCCGTACCCCACCGCCGCCATGCAATTCCATACCCCCACCTTGCTGGTGACGCTGCTGCTGGGCTTTCTGCTGCTCACGCTGGAGCTTGGTGTGGCGCAGCGTGGCCTGCGCGCGCGCCCCGAACTGCGGCGCTGGACACTGGGCAACTGGGCCATGCTGGCCGGCTTCGGCATGCTGTTCGCGCGCCTGGTGCTGCCGGAATGGCTGTCGATGGTGCTGGGCAACGGGCTGATCGCGCTGGGCCTGATCGCCTATGTGCAGGCCTTGCACCTGATGCTGCGCAATGCCGCGCCGCCGCGTTGGACCTGGCGGGTGCAGCCGGCCATGTGGCTGGGCCTGGCGCTGCTGCTGGTGTGGCCGCAGGCCTTGCGCACCGCGGCGGTGTCGCTGCTGTTCGCGGCGCTGCTGGCACCGGGCGTGCTGTTGATCCTGCGCCATGGCTGGCGCGACGAGCGCTCGCTGCGCACCGTGGCCGTGACGCTGGGCCTGGCCATGCTGGCGCTGCTGGTGCGCGCCGTGCACGCGCTGGCCGCGCCCGACGACTACCTCAGCGTGATGCAGCCCAGCCTGGGGCAGGGCGTGACCTTCCTGATGTCCTTCATGGCCTTGCTGGGCGCAGGTTTCGGCTTTCAGCTGGCGGTGTTCGAGCGCGTGGCGCGGCAGATGGAGCATCTGGCCAGCCACGACGGCCTGACCGGCTGCCTGAACCGCAGCACCACCGATGCGCTGCTGGCCCACGAACTGCGCCGCGCCCGGCGCGAGGGGCGCGAGTCACGTGCGGTGGCCTTCGTGCTGTTGGACCTGGATCACTTCAAGCAGGTCAACGACCGCCATGGCCACCGCACCGGCGACGCGGTATTGCAGGCCTTCGTGGCCATCGCCCGGCAGCGCCTGCGTGGCTCGGATGCGCTGGGCCGCACCGGCGGCGAGGAGTTCGGCCTGGTGCTGCCCGGCACCGATGCCGAGGGCGCGCGCGTGCTGCTCGAGGCCATCCGCCAGGCCGTGGCTGCTGCGCCGCTGGCCACCGACGATGCCGGCCGCCAGGTGCGGGTGACGGTGTCGGCCGGCATCGCCGTGGCGCCGCCTGGCGCCACGATCAGCGCCGACCGCCTGTACGGCCGTGCCGACCAGGCGCTGTACGCGGCCAAGCACGGCGGGCGCAACCGCGTGGAGATCTACGGCGACAGCAACCCGGTGCAGGCGGTGCTGCCGCTCAATACCTGAGGCCCATGGCCTCGCGCACATCCTTCATGGTCTGGCGCGCCACGGTGCGCGCGCGCTCGGTGCCCATCTCGACGATCCAGTGCACCTGCTTGGGGTTGGCCAGGTAGGCCTCGGCGCGCTCGCGCCAGGGCTGCTGCTCGCGGATCACGGCCTCGGCCACCGGGGCCTTGCAGTCCAGGCAGCCGATGCCGGCAGTGGTGCAGCCCTCGCGCGCCCAGGCCTTGGTGGCCTCGTCGGAGTACACCTCGTGGAACTGCCACACCGGGCAGCGCGCGGGGTCGCCCACATCGGTGCGGCGCTGGCGCTGCGGGTCGGTGGGCATGCGCGCGATCTTCTGGCGCACCACCTCGGGCTCTTCGCGCATCGCGATGGTGTTGCCGTAGCTCTTGCTCATCTTGCCGCCGTCCAGGCCGGGCAGCTTGGCCACCTCGGTGTGCAGGGCCAGCGGCTCCTGCAGCACGCTGCGGCCGCTGCCCTTCAGGTGGCCCAGCAGCAGCTCGGTCTCGGTCTCGTCCAGCACCACCGCGGCCTTGCGCACGATGGCCTCGCCCTTGGCCAGCGCCTCGGGCGCGCCGGTCTCGCCAAAGGCCTTGCGCTGCTTGTCGAAGTAGCGCGTGTCGTCCTTGCCCAGCTTGGCCAGCGCGGCGGCCACCTTGGCATCGAAATCCTTGCTGCGGCCATACAGGTGGTTGAAGCGCCGCGCCACCTCGCGCGTCAGCTCCACATGCGAGGCCTGGTCTTCGCCCACCGGCACATAGGTGGCCTTGTAGATCAGGATGTCGGCGGCCTGCAGCAGCGGGTAGCCGAGAAAGCCGTAGGTGGCCAGATCCCTGTCCTTGAGCTTCTCGATCTGGTCCTTGTAGGTCGGCACGCGTTCCAGCCAACCCAGCGGTGTGCCCATGGCCAGCAGCGTGAACAGCTCGGCATGCTCGGGCAGGCGGCTCTGGATGAAGATCGTGGCCTTCTCGGGGTCCAGGCCCGCGGCCAGCCAGTCGATCACCATGTCGTAGACGCTGCGCTCGATGACCGCAGGGTCTTCGTAGTGCGTGGTCAGCGCATGCCAGTCGGCCACGAAGTAGAAGCAGTCATGCTCGTCCTGCAGGCGCACCCAGTTCTTCAGCGCGCCGTGGTAGTGGCCCAGGTGCAGCGCACCGGTGGGGCGCATGCCCGAGAGCACGCGGGATTTCGGCAACGGGGCGGCAGGAACGCTGGAAGACATGGCGAAAGGCGCTTCGTGAGGCTGGCGGGAGGCGCGATTCTGGCAGAGCGGCCCACGGCTACACTGCGGCCCCTCTCATGAAGCGCATCGTCATCCTCATCTCCGGCCGCGGCAGCAACATGGAGGCCATCGTCCAGCGCTGCGCCGCCGAGGGCTGGCCCGCGCAGGTGGCCGCGGTCATTGCCAACAAGCCCGCAGCCTCGGGCCTGGCCTTCGCCGCCGCGCACGGCATCGCCACCACGGTGGTCGATCACACCGCCCAGGTCAGCCGCGAGGCCTTCGACGCCGCGCTGGCCGCCGCCATCGACGCCCATGCGCCTGATCTGGTGGTGCTGGCCGGTTTCATGCGCATCCTCGGCGATGCCTTCGTGCAGCGCTATGCCGGGCGCCTGCTGAACATCCACCCGTCGCTGCTGCCGGCCTTTGCCGGCCTGCACACGCACCGGCGTGCCATCGAGGCCGGCTGCAAGCTGGCCGGCGCCACGGTGCATTTCGTCACCCCGGCGCTCGACCATGGCCCCATCGTGGCCCAGGCTGCCGTGCCGGTGCGGCCCGACGACACGCCCGAGACCCTGGCCGCGCGCGTGCTCGCGGTGGAGCACGCGATCTACCCGCAGGCCGTGCGCTGGTTCGTCAGCGGCGAACTGCAGGTGGATGACGGCGGCGTGGTGCGCCACCGCGGCGGTGCGGCGCAGTTGCTGATCGGCTGAGCCTCAGGCGATCTTCGCGAAGCGCGGCTGGCGCACGCCGTCAATGGTGACGTGCTCGAAGAACATCGCATGCGGGCGCACCCACAGCGCGCCCTCGCCGTACAGCGGCCGGTAGACCACCAGCGGTTCCAGCGTCTCGCTGTGGCGCGCGGCGCCGATCAGCTCGTACTCCATGCCCTTGTAGTGGCGGTAGCGGCCGGTGGGCGCGGGTGGCAGAGGGGGCAGTTCGTCGCTCATGGCCCGGCACTGTAGCGGCCGGTGCATGCCGCCGGTGCTCAACTGTCAACAAGCTAACGGCACGCCGGTACCTCGACGGCCTGGCCGAGGCGCACGCTGCAACAAGCCGTGACAATCCTGCGAAACAAGCCAAGCAGGCGATCAGGAGGGAAAAGCCGATGCACCGAGCCATGCTGTGGGGCGGTCAAGCAGGCCGGCTGGCGCCATCGCTGGCCATCCTGCTGGCCCTTGTGCTGGTTCAGCCGCTGCAGGCCGCACCGGCTGCCCGCTTCGACGCCAGCGTCACGCTGCAGGGCCAGGCGCTGCTGCTCAACGGCTCGGGCACGCGCTACAAGGCCGTGTTCCGCGTCTACGACATGGGCCTCTACACCACGCGCCGGGTGGGCACACCGGCCGAACTGCTGGCCCTGCCCGGGCCGAAACGCCTGCAGTTCGTGGCCCAGCGCGATCTGCCCGGCACCGACCTGGGCCGGCTGTTCATCAAGGGCTTGAGCGACAACGCCCGGCCCGACGAGATGAACCGCCACCTGCCGTCGATGACCCGCTTCATCGAGATCTTTTCCGGGCGCAGCAAGCTGGTGCCGGGCGACAGCTTCGCGATGGACTTCGTGCCGGGCAAGGGCACACAGTTCTTCATCGCCGGCCAGCCGCAGGGCGCGCCGGTGGGCGACGACGAGTTCTTCCAGCTGGTGCTGCGCATCTGGTTCGGCGACCGGCCCGCCGATCACCTGCTGCGCGACGCGCTGCTGGGCATCGCGCCCAAGGTCGATCTGCGCTGAACGCCGGCAGTGCAGGCGCCTGGGATAATCCCGGCGATGCATCCCACCGCCTTGCTGGACCTCACTACCGAGTTGCTGCGCGCCGTGCTCAGGCTCGATTCGCCGGCCGACGGCATCGTCTCCGCCTTCTTCCGCAAGCACAAGAACCTGGGCCCGCGCGAGCGCCATGCGCTGGCCGAGACGGCGTACGCCGTGCTGCGCCGCCGCCCGCAGCTGCAGCACCTGGCGCAAAGCGGCAGTGGTGCACTTGAGCGCCGCCTGGCGCTGCTGGCCTGGGCCGGTGACGCCAACCAGCTGCGCGGCGCCGTCGGACCCAATGAGCAGACCTGGCGGGCCCAGGTGCGCGAAATCGACCTGGCCGGCCTGCCCGAGAAGCTGCGCCACAACCTGCCCGACTGGCTGGCCGGTGCGCTGAAACAGCAACTGGGCGACACCGACTTCTGGCAGCTGGTGGCGGCGATGGACCAGAGCGCACCGCTTGACCTGCGCGTGAACACGCTCAAGGCCAAGCGCGAAGACATCCTGCAGGAGCTGCAGGCACTCGGCGTGCAGGCCGCGCCCACGCCGCACTCGCCCTGGGGCATCCGCACCGTGGGCAAGCCGGCGCTGCAGAAGCTGGCCATGTTCAACCGCGGCGATGTCGAGGTGCAGGACGAGGGCAGCCAGCTGCTGGCCCTGCTGCTGGATGCCAAGCGCGGCGAGATGGTGGTCGATTTCTGTGCCGGTGCGGGGGGCAAGACCCTGG
>CAYPDO010000266.1:0-1285 GCA_964409495.1 uncultured Bordetella sp. | reverse complement strand
GCGGCGATGCGCTCCACCGGCCGGCTGTATGCCTTCGACGTGTCGGGCCACCGGCTCGATGCGCTCAAGCCGCGCATGGCGCGCAGCGGGCTGAGCAACATCCATCCTGCACAGATCGCGCATGAGCGCGACGAGCGCGTCAAGCGCCTGGCCGGCAAGATCGACCGCGTGCTGGTGGATGCGCCGTGCTCGGGCCTGGGCACGCTGCGCCGCAACCCGGATCTCAAATGGCGCCAGTCGCCGCAGGCGGTGGCCGAACTGCAGGCCAAGCAGACGGCCATCCTCGACAGCGCGGCGCGCCTGCTCAAGCCCGGCGGCCGGCTGGTGTACGCCACCTGCAGCCTGCTGGCCGACGAGAACGAGAAGGTGGCCGAGGCCTTTGGCGCCGCCCACCCTGATTTCGAGCCGCTGCTGGCGGCCGAGGTGCTGGCCAAGGCCCAGGTGGCCGGTGCCGAGGCCTTGGTGCAGGGGCCTTATCTGCGCCTGTGGCCGCATCGCCATGCCACCGACGGCTTCTATGCCGCGGTGTGGCAGCGGCGCTGACGCGCCGGTTTGAGCGCCGTCGCCGCCCGACGCCTGCAGCTGCTGGACTGGACCCACCAGTCCAGACCACTTTGAACTTGCGCACAGCGGCCCCACATGCCTTGCAGACAAGGGGTTTTGCCGGGCGTTTTCAAGCGATTGCGCGCAAGGCCCACCCCGTACAATCGGCTACCCGTTGCTGTGTGGTGGCGGAACGAGAAGACAAGCGATGAATGAACTGAACACGTTGGGCATGGCCGTCATCGGCTGGCTCGCTGACGGCCTGTGGTCCAGTGCCACCTGGTGGCAGGTGGTGCTGGTGACCCTGGTGCTGACCCACCTGACGATCTGCGGCGTCACCATCTTCCTGCACCGCGCCCAGGCGCACCGTGCGCTCGAGCTGGGGCCCATCCCGGCGCACTTCTTCCGCTTCTGGCTGTGGCTGACCACCGGCATGGTGACCAAGGAGTTCGTCGCCGTGCACCGCAAGCACCACGCCAAGTGCGAGACCGAGGAAGACCCGCACAGCCCGCAGACGCGCGGCCTGAAGGCGCTGCTGCTCACCGGCGTGGAGCTCTACCGCGCTGAGGCGGCCAACCCCGAGACGATGGAGAAGTACGGCAAGGGCACGCCCGACGACTGGATCGAGCGCAACCTCTACACCCGCTACAGCTGGCAGGGCGTTGGCCTGATGCTGATCATCGACGTGGCGCTGTTCGGCGCCATCGGCCTCACGGTGTGGGCCATCCAGATGGCCTGGATC
>CAYPDO010000265.1:0-6600 GCA_964409495.1 uncultured Bordetella sp. | reverse complement strand
GTGCCGGCGCCGATCACGCCCACCTTGGCGATGTTGCGCAGCGGCGTGTCGTCGGCCACGCCGGGGATCTTGGCGGCGGCGCGCTCCGCGGTGAACACGTGGCGCAGCGCGCGCGATTCGGGCGTGGCCATCAGGGCCAGGAAGATGTCGCGTTCCAGGCGCAGGCCTTCGTCGAAGGGCTTGCTGGCGGCCAGCGCCACGGCCTCCACGCACTTCAGCGGCGCGGGCCAGCCCTTGGCGGTGGCGGCCACGGTGTTGCGGGCGAACTGCAGCCAGGCCTCGGCCTGCGGGTCTTGCACCTTCAGGTCGCGCGCGCGCTTGAGCGGCCGGCCCTCGGCCACCACCTGCTCGGCCAGGGCGATGCCGGCCGCCACCACATCGTCATCGGTGAGGGCATCGAACAGCGCCGTGCCTTCGAACTGCTGGGCCTTGACGATGGCGCCCGAGACGATCAGGTTCAGCGCCGCCTCCAGGCCCACCAGGCGCGGCAGGCGCTGCGTGCCGCCGGCGCCGGGGATCAGGCCCAGCTTCACCTCGGGCAGCGCGATCTGCGCGTCGCGTTTCGCCACGCGGAAGTGAGCGCCCAGCGCGAGTTCCAGGCCACCGCCCATGCACACGCCGGCAATGGCCGCCACCACCGGCTTGGACGCGTTCTCGAGCGCGGCGATCACCACCGGCAGGCGCGGCTCCATGCCGGCCTTGGGCGTGCCGAACTCCTTGACGTCGGCGCCGCCCGAGAAGGCCCGCGCCGTGCCGGTGAGCACCACGGCCTTCACGGCCGGATCGGCCAGCGCCTGGTCGAGCGCATCGACGATGCCGGTGCGCAGGGCCAGGCCCAGGCCGTTGATCGGCGGGTGGTCCAGCGCGATCAGCGCCGTGGCGCCGCGCAGCTCATAGCGGGTGGGGGTCGACATGCTCGGGTCTCCATCGATGCGGTGCACGAAACGCGGGCGCGCGAAAGCCGGCACGCCTGCCTGCGAGCCATTCTGCATGGCGATACCGGGCGCCTCCGTCACGCGTGAGTCACCCGGCACCTAGAGGGAACCCGAGGAGCGGCCGGCACCCCGCGTCATGCCGAGATGCGGAACGGGCTCGGCCTGAAGCCCGCCGGCCAGCCAGCGGCCACCGGCCGGTCAGGCCGCCGGCTTGCAGCTCAGCGGCTTGGCCTGGTAGCCCCACACCACGCTGACCGTGCCCTGGTGCTCGGCCAGCGTCTCGTTGCGGCCCACATAACGGGTGCCGCTGGCCGAATGCTCTTGCAGCATCCATGCGCTCTGATCGCCGCGTTCGGCGATCAACGAGGGCGGATCGGTGGCGAAGTAGTTCACCAGCACCTCGTTGCGCGCATCGCCGTCGCACACCAGGCGCACCGGCCCGCGCGCCGGCAGCAGCCGGTAGCGGGCCTGCAACTCGGCGGTGCGGCGCTTGTATTCACGCTCGATGCAGGCGCGCCGGTCGGGCTCTTTCCAGCAGTCGTCACGGCCCTTGATCCAGCCGCGCTGCTCGGCGGCCAGCGGGTAGGGCGGCCGGGTCTTTGCCGCCAGCGCACGCGCGGCGGCAAAAACCTGGCTCAGCTGGCGGTCGAGCGCGGCCAGGGCCGGGTCGGCACACACCTGGGCGGCCATGCTGCCGGCCTCGACCTTGCGGCAATCGAAGGCCGGGCCGTCGGCCGCCTGTGCGGGCCGCACGGCGGCCAGTGCCAGCAGCGCCGAGGCCAGGATCACGGTCACGGCCGGCGCGGTCTTTGCGGCCGGTGCCTGGGCGATGCCGGCGCGCATGTTCACCAGCCCTGCTCGCGGCGGTGTGCGGCCATCGCGACATCGGCACGGCGCACCTGGTCCGGCGAGCAGTTGGGCTGCTGGCGCCAGCGCCGGCCGCTGGCGGCGTAGTAGACGACACAGTTGTCGCGGAACACCACCTCGGCCTCGCGGTTGCTGCCGGCAATGATCTCGGGCGGCGGTTCATCGCGCCAGCCACCACCGGCCGGGCGGCGCTGGCTCCAGGGATGTTCGTCATCAGGGCGGTCCAGGCCCTGGTCGGCGCGGTAGCGGCCCATGCTGTCGTCGGCGCGCCGGATCTGCCGGCCGTCGCAGGACGGCAGGTTCTGGAAGCGCTGGCCGTTGGCGTTGTAGTACACCACGCAGCCATTGCTGAAGGTGGCGCGGCCGTAGCGGTTGCCGCTGAGCGTGATCTCGGGCTGCGAGCCGTCATCGGCATGCCAGCCGCCATTCGGGCGGCCGCCGCCCCACGAGGGCGGGCCGCCGCTGGGGCGCAGCGACGACACCGCGTCGTTGAGCCCCTGGTCGCGCAGGTGGGTGTAGCTGCCCGGGCCCAGCGTGACGCAGCGGCCGCGGAAGTCGGCGTCGCTGCACAGGTCCCAGCGCCCGCTGCGGATCACCACCGACGAGGCGCGGTCGTTGAAGTCGCGCCGCGCCAGGTCCACCACGGCGCTGTTGCTGCCGAAGCGGCGGCCTTCGAAATCGTCGTGCTCATACAGCTCGATGGCATCGCCGTTGCCGCCCCAGCCACCGCCCCAGCCGCCATTGCCCTGGCCCCAGCCGCCCAACTCGCGCACCGAGGACACGCTGTCGTTGAGCCCCACATCGCGCAGCGACGCATAGCTGCCGGGCGACAGCGTGATGCACTGGCCGCGGTAGCCCGCATCGGTGCACAGCTGCCAGCGGCCACCGCGCACCACGGCCGACGAGGCGCGGTCGTTGAAGCCCACATCCGACAGGTTGTCGGTACGGCCGCGCGAGGTGAAGGTGCGGCCGTTGAAATCGTCATGCTCGTACAGCACCAGCTCGGCATGGGCGGCGGCCTGCAGGCCGGCCAGGCCCAGCATGGCCAGGCAACGCAGTGCAACAGGCCAGCGGCGGCTGGCATTGGAGGCGGTATGGCTTGTCATCGGCAGTGCTCGGGCTGTGGGTGCCTGTCAGTAACCGGATTCACGCTCGGAGAGAAAGATCTCGACCCGGCGGTTGCGGGCGCGGCCCTCGGCGCTGTCGTTGCTGGCCAGGGGTTCGCGCGAGCCGCGACCGGCGATGTCGATGCGCGCGGCCGCGATGCCGCGGTCTTCCAGGTAGCCGCGCACGCTCTCGGCGCGGCGCTGCGACAGTGGCTCGTTGATGGCATCGCTGCCGGTGCTGTCGGTGTGGCCGACCACGCGCACGCGCATGGCCGGCTGCTCGGCCAGGCCATGGGCAAAGGCATCGAGCACGGGGCGCAGCCGGGGTTCGAGCGTGGCGCTGCCCACGGCGAAGGACACGTCGCTGGGCACCTCCAGCTTCAGCTGGTTGTCGGCCGTGCGCGACACGCTCACGCCGGTGCCCTGGGTGGCGTGCTCCATGGCGCGGCGCTTTTCTTCCATGTTGCGCGACCACAGATTGCCGGCCACACCACCGATGAGGGCGCCAATGGCCGCGCCGCTGCCGCCGCTGCCTCCAGTGGCCGAGCCCACCGCGGCCCCGGCCACCGCGCCGATCGCGGCACCCGTGGCGGTGTGGCGCTGGCGCTCGCTCAGGTCGGCGCAGCCGCTGACCACCAGGGCAGCGGCCAGTGCCGCTGCACGCCACGCACGGCCGGCGCCGCGCACAGGGTGCGATAGGAGGTTGGGGTGTGACGGGTGCTGCATCGGTAGGCCCTGGTGCGTGGACTGGACGCGCGCAGTGTGGACCGCCGTCTGGCGAAACTTCTGCGCTGCGTCATGTGCCGGCCAGTTGCGCCAGTGGCGACATAGGCCGCTGATATCCTACGGCAGGAACAGGCGCCCTGAAACACAGGCCGGCATCAAGGGTGCGCCGATCGGGAGGGATCATGAAGCATTCGGTAACGCGTAGCATCGGCGCCCTTGTGTGCTTGCCGTGCCTGATGCTGCTGGCTGGCATGCAGCTGCCGGCACAGGCCCAACCTGCAGGGTCCGCGTCCGCTGCGCCGGCCGACGCCAACCCGCTGGCGGGTGCCGAGAAGCTGGGCGACGGCGTGGTCACCGTGTGGCGCCGGCAGGGCGCGGTGCTGCTGCAGCTGCCGCCGGCGGTGTTCCAGCGCCTGTTCCTCTGGTATGCCGAGGTGGTGAGCGTGCCCACCACGGTGGTGGGCCAGCTGAATCTGGGCTCGACGGTGGTGCAGTTCGAGGCGCATGAAGACCGCGTGTTCATCCGCGACCTCACCGCCACCTTCGACAAGCGCGCCAGCGAGGCGCAGGCGCACCCCGGCATCCCCGAGGCGACGCGGCCGCGGCCGATCGACTACTCAGTGCGGCGCGGCAACGAGGCGCCGATCATCGCCGTGCTGCCGGCCGTGGCTCGCGGCAGCGACGGCAGCTGGCTGGTGGACGCCACGCGGGTGTTCTCGGGCGATGTCGAGACCTTGTCGGCCGCCGGCCAGGTGGTGGCCACCGGCCTCCTGCCTGCGGCGGTGGATCCGCTGCGCAGCTACATCACCAGCGTGCGCGTGTTCCCGCAGAACTTCGGCGTGCGCACCCACCTTACCTTCCTGGCGAAGGACCCGAAACAGCCGGTGCTGCCGGCACGCGCGGTGTCCTTGCGCGTCGGCCACTCGCTGGTGATGCTGCCCGAGCAGCCGATGCGCCCGCGCGCCTTTGACCAGCGGGTGGGCTTCTTCGCCTCGGGCTATACCGAGTACGAGACCGATCCCAGCCGCGCCAGCGCGCCGCGCCGGCAGATCCTGCGCTTTCGCCTCGAGAAGAAGGATCCAGACGCCGCGGTGAGCGATCCGGTCAAGCCGATCACCTTCTACATCGGCCGCGAGGTGCCCGAGCGCTGGCGGCCGGCGATCAAGGCTGCCGCCGGGCTGTGGGAGCCAGCCTTTCGCGCGGCCGGCTTCAGCAATGCCATCCGCGTGATCGATGCGCCCACGCCCGAGCAGGACCCCACCTGGACCGAGGAGGACGTGCGCCACAGCGTGATCCGCTGGCTGGCCCAGCCTTTTGCCAATGCGCGCGGGCCCAGCGTGACCGATCCGCGCAGCGGCGAGGTGCTGTCTTCGCATGTGGAGGTGTGGCCGGCGGTGCTGGACGTGTTCGGCCGCTACTACCACGCGGTGGCCGGCCCGCTGGACCCCGAGGCGCGCACGCTGCCCTTGCCTGAATCCGTGCAGGCGCGTCTGCTCACCTATGTGCTGGGCCACGAGATCGGCCATGCGCTGGGCCTGCGCCACAACCACCTGGCCTCCACCGCCTACACCGTGGCGCAGCTGCGCGATCCGGGCTTTGCCAACCGCCATGGCGCCAATGCGTCGATCATGGCCTATGGCCGCTTCAACCAGGCCGCGCAGCCGGGCGATGGCGTGACCACGCTGATCCCGGGCCTGGGGCCCTACGACCATTTCGCCATCCTGTGGGGTTATGGCGTGCACGGCCGCACGCCGCAGCAGGAGCAGCAGGCGCTGGATCGCCTGGCCGCGCGCACCGAGACCGAACGCCCGCTGCTGTGGGGCGCGGCCGAATACCCCGATGAACAGGAGCGCTGGGGCGACGACCCGCGCCACCAGCGCGAGAACACCGGCGCCGAGCGGGTGCTGGCCACGCGTCTGGGCATTGCCACGCTGCAACGCTCGCTGCAGGGGCTGGACGCCGCCACGCAGGGCCGGCCCGAGGAGTTCGTGCGCGGCTACGAGTTCATCCGTGGCAAGCACCAGGCCTATCTGCTGAGCGTGGCCAGCCAGGTGGGCGGCGTGCAGACCCGGCTGATCGGCCCGGCCGGCATGCAGGCCACGGTGCTGCCCGCCGCGCAGCAGCGCGAGGCGGTGCGCTACCTGCTGGGCGAGGGCGCCGCCGGCCTGGCCGTGTATGCCGATCCGGCGCTGGGCCGGCGCCTGCACCCCACCGGCACCCAGGCGGCCACCGAGGGCCTGATCGCCGAGCTGGTGAACACGCTGCTGCAGCCGCGCCGCTTCAAGCTGCTGGAGCTGCAGCAGGCCGAGGATGCCAAGGCCTACGGCCTGGTGGACCTGGCCCACGACAGCCAGGCCGCCGTGTGGGGCACGCCCGGCCCCACGCCGCGCTGGCGCCAGGCGCTGCAGCGCGCCTGGCTGGAGCGCCTGGGCGCGCTGCTGGCCGCGCCGCTGCCCACGGCCGACAAGCGCGAGGCCAACCACCAGGCTGCCGCGCAGCTCGGCATGTCGCGCAACTTTGCCGATCTGGATCTGGTGACGGCCGGCGAGACGCTGCTGCCGGCCTGGGCCCAGCAGCAGCTGCCGGTGCTGGCCCGCCAGCTGGACCAGCGCGCGGCCGCGGCGCGCGCCACCGACGAGCGTCTGCACTACCGCCAGATGGCCTTGCTGGCCCGCCGCACGCTGGCGGCGCTGACGCGCTGACAGCCCAGTGGCCGGGCGGGGCGGCGTCAGCCGCTGAGCAGCTTATGCACCAGCTCGGGCGTGGTGGCGGCACCGGCCTTGCGCATCAGCCGCGCGCGGTAGACGTCCACCGTGCGCGGGCTGATCTCCAGCCGCTTGCCGATCTGCTTGCTGGTCAGGCCCTCGATCAGCAGCGCGGCGATCTCGCGTTCGCGCGGCGTGAAGTCCACTTTCAGCTTGCGCCGCGCGCTCAAATCCTCGAAGGCCCAGATGCCGGCGGCATGC
>CAYPDO010000264.1:0-6601 GCA_964409495.1 uncultured Bordetella sp. | reverse complement strand
GTTGCGGCCGATGCCCAGGAAGCCGTTGGCCACCTGGGCCATGTCCACCGTGCTGCTGCCCTGGGTGGTGAGTGTGCCGCTGCCGGTGAGGTTGGCCTGGCCTCCGGTCACATCGAAGCTGCCGCTCACGGTCAGGTCGCCACTGCCGCCCAGCGTGCCGCCGCTCAGGCTCAGGTTGGCCACCGTGAGGGCGCTGCTGTTGCCGAGGTTCAGCGTGCCACCGGCCACGCGCAAGCTGCCGTCACCCGACAGCGCGATGCCGCTGTCGAAATTGCGCGTGCCGCTGACGATGGCCAGCGTGGCGCCGGCATCGATGCGGTAGCTGCCGGTGTCGGTGCCATGGGTCGCCAGCGCCAGGGTGCCGGCCTGCACCTCCACCGTGCCGGTGTTGTTGAAGCTGTTCAGGCTGATGGTGTGCGCACCGGTGGCGGTCTGGCGCAGCGTGCCGGCGTTGTTGAACACGTTGGCGCTGCCGGTGTAGACCCGCATGGCGTCGGCTGCCGAGGTGGCCAGCGTCACGGTGCCGCCGGTGGCATTGGTGAGCGAGCCACCGTTGCCCTGCGAGTAGCCGAAGTAGAGGAAGTCGTCACCGGCCAGGGTCAGGCTGCCGGTATTCGTCCAGGGCTTGCTGACGCCCAGGAAACCGTTGACCGCGTTGGCCAGGTTGATGCTGGAACTGCCCCGTGTGGTGAAACTGCCGGCGCCATTGATCTCGGCACTGCTGCCCGACACCGTGAACTGCCCCGACACGGCCACCTCGCCGGTGCCGGACAGCCAGCCGCCAATCATCGACAGGCTGGGCAGCGTCAGCGGACTGGTGTTGTCGAGCACCACGCGGCCGCCATCGATGGTCAGGGCCCCGGGCAGGGCCGCGCCGCTGCCCGACACGATCAGCCGGCCGCCGTCGGTGCGCACGGTGGTCATGCCGGTGTAGGTGTTGCTGCCGCTCAGCGTGAGCCAGCCCGAACCCTGCTTGACGAAGCTGCCGGCGCCGCTGATCTGCCCCGAGAAGCTGCTGGAGGTGGCCGTGTCGGACTCCAGCTCGGCCGAGCCCAGCACCACATTGCCCGCGCCGGCCAGCGCGCCGATGGTGTCGTTGCCGCCCAGCACCAGGCTGGCCCCGGCCGCCACCGTGAAGGTTCCCTGGTCGGGCAGCACACTGCCTGCCGCCGTGGCCAGCGTGCCCTGGGCCACCGTGGTGCCGCCGCTGTAGCTGTTGCTGCCACTGAGCGTCAGCGTGCCGGCACCGGCCTTGGTGAGGCCCTGGCCGCCCGAGATGGCCGACGACACGGTGCTGTTGCCGCTCAGCGTCCAGGTGCTGGGCGCCACCAGTTGCACCGCCCCCTGGATGGCCAGCGTGCCGGCGCTCAGGTTGCCGGCCAGCCGGTGCGTGCCGTTGCCGCCGTTGTGGCGGATGTTCAAGGCACCGCTGCCGGCATCGAGCGCAGCCGTGGCGGCCATCCTCACCACGCCGAAGCCCGAATCGGCGCCGCCGGGATCGTTGGCCGACAGCGTGATGCCGCTGGCCGCGCGCAGCGTGCTGTTGACCACGATGTCGCGGCCGGCCTGCAGCGTCAGCGCGTTGCTGCCATCCACCGGCGCGTTGACGGTGATGTCGTTGTCGGCCTGCAGCAGCACATTGCCCAGGGCCAGCTGGGTGTTCACCGCGCCGGCGGTGATCACGCTGTTGATGCGCGGGTATTCGCCGAACAGCAGGCTGCCCGAGCTGAGGTCTCCGCCCTGGCCCGAGATGTCGGCGCCCGAGGCGGCGATGGTCAGGAACGACGGGTCGAGCAGCAGGCTGCCTGCCGCGCCGGCCACGGCGCGCAGGTCGGCCAGGCCATTGAAGCCCAGCTCACCCTTGCTGGACACCTCGGCAAAGCCGCCGTCACCGCCCAGGGCGCCACCGCGGGCGCGCAGCAGGCCCTCGAAGCGGGTGCGCTGGTCTGACCACACGATCACCTGCCCGCCCTGCCCGCGGCCCAGCGCATCGGCCGCCAGCGTGGCGCCGCTGGCCACCTGCACGGTGGCGGCATTGGGCATGTCGGCATCGCGGCCCTGCAGGCCGCCGCCCACGCGGATGCGCCCGCCGCCGGCATCGCCCGAGGCATCCACCACGGCGCCGCCGGCCAGCACGATGTGCGGGCCCTGCAGTGCCACATCGCCACCGCGCTGGCCGCTGTCCGGCCCGCTGGCCTCGGTGCGGCTGCCGGCGCCCAGCGTCAGCGTGTCGCTGGCGCGCAGCACCAGCTGCCCGCCCGCGCCCTGCCCCAGGCTGGCCGCCGACACCAGGCCCTGCTGGTTGACGATGGCACCGTACACATCCACCTGACCGCCGGGCGCGGCCAGCCGGCCCAGGTTCAGCACCTCGCCCGCAGGCACCGACACCCGCACGGCCAGATTGGGCAGGCCGGTGTCCACCAGGTCCACCGCCCGCGCTGCGGTGAGCGCCACCTGGCCGCCCGGTGCCTGGATATCACCGCGGTTGTCCACCCGGCCACCCAGCAGCAGCACCTGGCCGCCGAAGCTGGATTGCAGCGCGCCCTCGTTGCGCACGGTGGCGGCCAGGCCTTCACCTGCCGAGAAGCGGTAGCGCTGGGCCAGGAAATCGCTGTCGCCCAGGCGCAGCGTGCTGGCCACCAGGCCCGCCACATCCACGCGCGCGCCCTGGCCGAACAGCACGCCGTTCGGGTTGAGCAGCCACACCTGGCCATTGCTGGACAGCCGGCCGAGGATGCGGCTGGGGTCGTCGCCGGTGACGCGGTTGAGCACCTTGCTGGCCGCATTGGCCTGGTCGAAGCGCACCGAGGCGGCCGCGCCGATGTCGAAGCTCTTCCAGTTCAGGATCGCGCCTGCGCTGTTGCGCACCACCATCTGCTGGCCCACGGTCTGCACCGCGGCCTGGCCGGCGCGCACCTGCAAGCCGGTGGGCAAGGCGCCGGCGGCCAACGCCGGCACCGGGCCGGCGGCCTGCAGCAGCAGCGGGCTGGCCAGCAGGCCGGCGGCCACGATGGCGCGCGCCAGCGGCGTGAGCGCCAGGCCTGCCCGGGCCGCAGCGGCAGCGCCGCGGCCGGTGGCGTGGGCGGCGGGATGAACAGGACGTTGCATGGTTCAGACCTCAGAAATTCACTGTCAGCGACAAATGGGCGCGCCAGTCGCCCTCGCGCGTGTTGGGCGCATCGCGCTGCGCCAGCGCCAGGTCCAGGCGCAACGTGGCCTGCTGCCACTGCGCGCGCAGCCCGGCGCCCACGGCGGCCAGGTGACAGCTGGAACGGCTGCCCAAGCAGGGCGAGCCGCCATGCAGGCGCACCGTGCCCAGATCGACGAAAGCCAGCGGCCGCAGATCGGCACCACGCCAGGCCTCGGGCAGCAGATTGCCGCCTTGCAGTTCGACGTTCATCGTCATGCCGGCGTCGCCGCTGACTTCACGCTCCTCGTAGCCGCGCACCGACTGCGCACCGCCGGCGCCGAACATCTCGCCCGAGACCAGGGGCTGGTCGCTCCACTGGCCGCTGACGCGCCAGGTGGCCAGCCACTCGTCACCCAGCGGGGCCGAGATCTGGCCTGAGGTGCGCAGCAAGGCATAGCGGCGCCGGCTGCCGCTGCGCGCGGCCTCGAAACTCTCGGCCGAACCATGGCTGCCGCCCAGCGCCAGGTTGGCATGCAGGCCCAGGCTGAATGCCCAGCGCCACTGCGCGGTGGCCTGCGCGGCATAGGTGATGGACAGCGGCTGGGCCGACACGCTGGCGCCGGCGCTGCCGCAGGCCTGGCTGCCCAGGCCGTCGATCTGGCAGCTGTTCTTGTTCTCGCGCAGTTCCAGGCCCAGCATCAGCCGCTGGTCGATGTTGCCGCGCCGCGGCAGGTAGGCCGACAGGCGCGTGCCGACAACGGTGCCCTTGCCCGAGAACTGCAGATCGCCCGCCGCGGTGCCCAACTTGCCGGCATCCACATTGCTCCAGGCGCCGTACACGTCCACCGCCAACGCCTGGCCGTACAGCGGCGCACGGTAGCTGCCGCTGACCGAGGCCACGGCCGAGGTGTCCTGCGGTGCGGTGAGCAGTTCGGCCGCGAACACATGGTCGCGCCCCAGCACATTGGCATGCTGCCAGCCCAGCGCCGCACGCCACTCGCCCACCTGGCCACCGCCAGTGTTGTCGAGCCGGGCGCTGAAGCGCGACACCGGCAGCTCGGCCACGCTGAGCGCGGCGTCCACCTCGCCGGGCTTGCTGCCCGGCTGCAGCAGCACCTGCACCTGCTTGGCCGGGTTCTCGTTGGCGATCTGGATCTCGGCGTCGATGCGCCGCACATTGGGTGTGCTGCCCTCGGTGAGCGAAGGCAGGCTGGCGCGGATGTTGTCGGCGCTGAACTGCTGCTGGCCGCTGAGCGCCACCTTGGCCAGACGGCCCTCGACGACACGGATCACGACCACACCGCCGCGCAGGTCCTGCTCGGGCACGAAGGCCACCACGCCGCCGTAACCGGCCTCGCGGTACAGCGCCTGCACGGCCTGGGCCGCGGCGCGCAGCCGTTCCAGCGTGGCCGGGCCCAGAAACGGCGCCAGCCGGGCATCGAGCGCGGCGCGCTCGAGCAGACTGGCACCGGCCAGCTCATAGCGCTGTACATCGATGCTGGCGGCCGCCGCTGCGGCGGGTGCGTCGGCGCTTGCGACCGGGCCTGGAGCCTGGGCCGCGGCGCCCAGCGCCAGGCACATCAGGCCCGAGGCCCCGATGCCGGCCATGGCGCCGCGCCCGGCCCGCGGCCATGCCCCGAGCGCCCGCGGCCCTGTGCGTGTTGCTGATGTGCTGCCCAAAACCTGTCTCCCAACCATGCCTTTGCTCCCCTTGCGGTTGTAGCAATGCCCGGCCGGCATGGCTTCCACTGTTCAAGGGGTGGCGCGACGCCAGCATCCCTCCATCAGGCGAGGCCAGGCCCAGCGCCTTGTCAAAACGGGCAAACCCTGAGGCTTCGGCGCTTGCCCGGCGCCTCGTCCTTGTCTAATATCAACCGAACGGTCGGTAGAACTTGAACACCCATCGCGCGCACCGTTCAACCGTCGGTTCGACGCCACCCCAACCCAGCGCCCAAAGTCCATGAGCCCCAGCACCCCTCCCAGCCTGGCCGAACGCGTGCGCGACGCGATGTGGGCCAACGACCACGCCGTGCGCGGCCTGGGCATGCAGGTGCTGGCGGTGGGCGCCGGCACCGCCACCGTGGCGATGACGGTGCGCCAGGACATGGTGAACGGCCATGACCTGTGCCACGGCGGCCTGATCGCCACGCTGGCCGATTCGGCCTTCGCCTACGCCTGCAATGCCTACAACGAGGTCACCGTGGCCTCAGGCTTTGCCATCGAGCTGCTGGCACCCGGCAAGCTGGGCGATGTGCTCACCGCGCGCTGCGTGGAGGTGAGCAAGAGCGGCCGCACCGGCGTGTACGACGTGGAGGTGCTCAACCAGCAGGGCACGCGGGTGGCGCTGTTCCGCGGCCGCTCGCACACCTTCACGGGCAAGCCGGTGACGGCGGACTGATCCGCCCCCCCCGACCCGCGTCCTGCCGCAGCGCCGCCACCCAGACCCCTTCCGGAGACCCCGCCCATGCCCGTCAAGCGCCCCGAGCCCGGCTCGCTGGAAGCAATCGAGACCGCCAGCCGCGACGAACTGGCCGCGCTGCAGCTGCAGCGCATGCGCTGGAGCCTGCAGCACGCCTACGAGAAGGTGCCGCACTACCGCGCCGCCTTCGATGCCCAGGGCGTGCACCCGTCTGACTTGCAGACGCTGGCCGATCTGGCGAAGTTTCCGTTCACCACCAAGAGCGATCTGCGCGCCAACTACCCGTTCGGCATGTTCGCGGTGCCGCGCGAGCAGGTCTCGCGCATCCATGCCTCGTCGGGCACCACCGGCAAGCCCACCGTGGTGGGCTACACCGCCCAAGACATCGACACCTGGGCCAACCTGGCGGCGCGCTCGATCCGCGCCGCCGGCGGCCGGCCGGGCGACATCGTGCATGTGGCCTATGGCTACGGCCTGTTCACCGGCGGCCTGGGCGCGCACTACGGCGCCGAGCGCCTGGGCTGCACGGTGATCCCGATGTCGGGCGGCCAGACCGAGAAGCAGGTGCAGCTGATCGAGGACTTCAAGCCCGACATCATCATGGTCACGCCCAGCTACATGCAGGTGATCATCGAGCACTACGAGCGCTTGGGGCTGGACCCGCGCGCGATGAGCCTTTCCGTCGGCATCTTCGGCGCCGAGCCCTGGACCGAGGCCATGCGCGCCGACATCGAGCAGCGCGCCGCCATCGACGCGGTGGACATCTACGGCCTCAGCGAGGTGATGGGCCCCGGCGTGGCCAGCGAGTGCGTGGAAAGCAAGGACGGCCCGGTGATCTGGGAGGACCACTTCTACCCCGAGATCATCGACCCCGCCACCGGCGCGGTGCTGCCCGACGGCAGCGAGGGCGAACTGGTGTTCACCAGCCTCAGCAAGCAAGCCATGCCGGTGATCCGCTACCGCACGCGCGACCTCACCCGCCTGCTGCCGCCCACCTCGCGCAGCATGCGCCGCATGGGCAAGATCGTGGGCCGCAGCGACGACATGCTGAT
>CAYPDO010000263.1:0-6646 GCA_964409495.1 uncultured Bordetella sp. | reverse complement strand
CGCGCCACGCTGCGCGCCGCGCTGGTGGTGGAAGGCTACGAGGTGCTCACCGCGGCCAGCCTGTCAGAAGGCCTGGCGCTGGTGGCCCATGCCGCGCGTCCGGGCGATGCCTGGCCAGGGCTTGACCTGGTGCTGCTGGACCTGGGCCTGCCCGACGGCGATGGCGAAACCCTGCTGCAGACGCTGCGCAAGCGCCACGGCCTGCCGGTGCTGGTGATCTCGGCACGCGAGGCCGAGGGCCAGAAGATCCGCCTGCTCGATGCCGGCGCCGATGACTACCTGGTCAAGCCCTTCGGCATGGCCGAACTGCTGGCGCGCATGCGCGTGGCGCTGCGCCACCGCGGCACGTCGGTGGCGGCGGCCATCACGCAGTGGCAACACGAGGGCGTGAGCGTTGACCTGGCCAACCAGCGCGTGCTGCGCGACGGCCAGCCGATGCACCTCACGCCCACCGAGTTCAGCCTGCTGGCCCGCCTGGTGCGCAGCGCCGGCCGCATCGTCACCCACCGCCAACTGCTGGCCGACGTGTGGGGTGCCGAGTACCTGGAGCACACCCACTACCTGCGCCTGTACATGGGCCAGCTGCGCGCCAAGCTGGAAGCCACGCCGGCCGAGCCGCGCCTGCTGCTCACCGAGCCGGGGGTGGGGTATCGGCTGGTGGAAGGCGACGCGGGCTGAGCGGGGCAGCCGTGGCAGACTGGCCGGCAATCGGTCAGGCCTGCCGTCGGCAGGTGGGGCCATGCCACCTTCGCATTGGCTCGCGCGCCTCCATGGCTTCGGATCCCCTTCATACCGGTCGCATCTCGGTGCCCCGCGAGGTGTTCGCAGGCGCTGTCAGCACGCTCAGCCTCGCGGCGGTGCCGGTCACGCTGGGCCTGCTGGTGTTCTCGCCATTGGCGGCGCGGGCGGCGCCGGTGGGCATCCCGGCGGCGTTCCTGACGCTGCTGGTGGGCGGCCTGGTCACGGCCAGCTTCGGGCGCACGCCGATGCCGGCCACCGGCCCCACCTCGGCCACCGCGCTGATCCTGGCCGCGATGGTGGGCGTGCTGGCCGGTGATGCTGCGCTGGGCGGGGGCGATGCGGCGCGCGCCGCCGGCCTGGTGGTGGCCGCGGCCGCGCTCACCGTGGCGCTGGCTGGCGCGCTGATGCTGGCCATGGGCGCGGCCGGCCTGGCCGGCGTGATCGCCCTGGTGCCGCGGCCGGTGCTCTCGGGCTTCATGAACGGCGTGGCGGTGCTGATCGCCTGGACGCAGGTGCCGGCGCTGCTGGGCCTGCCGGCCGGCGCGCGGCCCTGGGCGCCCGGCTTGCAGCCGGCCACGCTGGCGCTGGGCCTGGCCGCGGTGGCTGCAGGCTTGCAGCTGGGCGCGCGGCGGCCGGGCTGGCCGGTGTCGCTGATCGTGCTGCTGGCCGGCACGCTGGCCTATCACGCCCTGGCGGCGCTGGCGCCGCAGCTGCCGCTGGGGGGTGTGATCGGGCCGGTGCCCGCGCGGCTGCCGGCGCCGGATGCGCTGCTGCCGCTGCTCGGTGCCGGCGCGAACGGGCTGGGCGCGCTGCAGCGGCATGCGCTGCTGATCCTGGGCACGGCGCTGGCGCTGGCGCTGATCGGCGCGCTGGAGTCGTCGCTGAACCTGGTCGCCGTCGACCAGCAGACGATGCAGCGCAGCGACCTCGACCGCGACCTGCGCGTCACCGGCCTGGCCAACATGGCGGCGGCGCTGTTCGGCGCGCTGCCCGGGCCGCAGCTGCGTGTGCGCGCGATGACGCTGCTGCAGCTGGGCGGCCGCACGCGGCTGGCCTCGGCCTGCGGCGCGCTGGCCGCCGGCCTGCTGTTGCTGGTGGCGGGGCCGCTGCTGGCGGCACTGCCGCGCGTGGTGCTGGCGGCCATCATGGTGCTGATCGCCATCTCGCTGGTCGATGCCTGGTGGCTGCGGCTGGTGCGGCTGTGGCTGGCCGGCGACCGCACGCCCGATCTGGCCGCCAACCTGTCGGTCAGCCTGCTGGTGATGGCGGTCACCGTCACGGCCGGCTTCGTGGTGGCCGTGGCCGTGGGCCTGGTGCTGGCCATGGCGATGTTCATCCGCACCATCAACCGCGCCCTGGTGCGCCAGCGCTGGAGCGGCCGGCAGCGCCCGTCGCGCCGCATCTACCTGCCGCCGCAGGAGCGCGGCCTGGACGAGGCTCGCGCCGCCATCGAGATCGTCGAGATCGAGGGCGCGCTGTACTTCGGCAGCGCCCAGCGGCTTGACCGCGAGCTGCAGCATCTGGCGCCGCACACCCGCTTCCTGGTGCTGGACCTGCACCGCGTGGCGGCGGTCGAGGCCTCGGGCGTCAACTTCCTGGTGCTGCTGGCCACCCGGCTGGCGCGGCGCGATGTGCGGTTGATGCTGGCCGGTCTGGCCGCCGGCCCGCTGGCGGCCGTGCGTGCCTTTGGCGGCGAGGCGCTGGCCCAGGCGCTGTACCGCGACGCCGACCGCGCGATCGAGGCGGCCGAGCTGGCGCTGCTGGCCCAGGCCGGGCTGGACGCACCGGCCCAGGTGCCGCTGTCGCAATCGCTGCTGATGCAGGGCCTGCGGGCCGATCAGGTCGAACGCGTGACCGCCGCGCTTACCGGGCGCCGGCTGGCCTGCGGCGAGCGCCTGTTCGACGAAGGCGACGCCGGCGATGCGCTGTACGTCGTGGCCAGCGGCAGCGTGGCAGTGGTGGCGGCGTCGCCCGGTGCGGATGGCACCGGGGGCCAGCGCTTCCTCAGCGTGTCGGCCGGCATGATGCTGGGCGAGGTGGCCGTGCTCGATGGTGGTGGCCGCACCGGCGCTGCGGTGGCCGAGACCGAGGTGGTCGTGCACCGCCTCGCAGCGCAGGATCTGGAACGCTGGCGCCAGGACGACCCGCAGCTGGCCGCCACGCTGCTTCAGAACATCGCCATCCACCTGTCGCAGCGCCTGCGCGCGGCCGTGCGGGCCTGGCGGGCAGACGCCGCATGACCCACCCGCCCACCGACCCACCCACCGGCCCGGGCCAGGACCCATCTGACCGCGACGGGCAGCTGCGTGCCGCCATTGCGCAGCTGCAGGCCTTTCGCGCCACGCTGGGCGATGCTGCGGTGGATGCCGCGATCGCTGCGCTGTGCCGCGAGGCCGGCGCATCGACTCAGCCGCCTCAGCCCCAGCCACAACGCCTGCGCCAGGTGAGCATCCTGTTCGCCGACGTGGCCGATTCCACCGCGATGCTGGGCCGGGTGGCGCCCGACGAGGCCATGGAATTGCTGGGCCGCGCACTGCAGGGCTTTGCCGATGCCGTGCAGCAGTGGGGCGGCCAGGTGCTGCGCTACACCGGCGACGGCCTGAAGGCGGCCTTCGGCCTGCAGGGCGCCAGCGAAGACCAGGCCGAGCAGGCGGTGCGCGCCGGCCTGCAGATCCTGGACGGTGCGGCGCGCCATGCGCAGCAGGTGCGCGAGTCTTTGGGCGTGGCCGATTTCGGCGTGCGCGTCGGCATCCACACCGGGCCGGTGCTGCTGGGCGGCGGCGTGGAGGATGAGCGCACCGCCATGGGCCATGCGGTGCATGTGGCCGCGCGCATGGAGCAGAGCGCGCCGGCCGGCCGCCTGCGCATCTCGGAGGCCACCTGGGCGCTGGTGCGCGGGCTCTTCGTGGCCGAGGCGCAGCCACCGCTGCAGGTCAAGGGCGTGGACGAGCCGCTGCGCACCTGGCTCGTGCAGGGCGCGGTGGCCGGCCCGGAGCCCGCCGCGCGGCGCGGGGTCGATGGCGTGCACACACCGCTGGTGGGCCGCGACGACGAACTGCAGGCCCTGCGCGCGCTGCACGCCCGCTGCGGCGCCGAGGCACGCCAGGGCCTGGCCGTGGTGATCGCCGAGGCCGGCGTCGGCAAGACCCGGCTGCGCCAGGCACTGCTGCAATCGCTGGGCCTGCGCGAAGGCGCGGTGGGCCTGCTGCAGGCGCGTGCCCATGCCGCGCTGGCGCTGCAGCCCTACGGCCTGCTGCACCAGCTGCTGGCGCGCTGGCTGGGCATCCACGACGACCTGGGCGCCGCCGATGCGCGGCAGCGCCTGCTCGACGGCCTGGCACCCTGGCTGGGCGACAGCGCCGCGCTGGATGCGCCGCGCATCGGCCAGCTGATCGGCATGGATTTCGCGGCGCACCCGGCTGTGCAGGCACTGGCCGCGCCGGCGCTGCGCAGCCAGGCCCATGCAGCGCTGACGCGCGTGCTGCACGCACTGGCCGCGCGGCAGCCCTTGCTGGTGGTGCTGGACGACCTGCACTGGGCCGATGGCGGCACGCTGGACTTCCTGCGCAGTGCCCTGGGCGATGCCAGCCCCGTGCCGCTGATGTGGCTGGCGCTGGCCCGCCCCAGCCTGCTGGAGCAGGGCCAGGACCTGCCCGCACCCGATGGCCTGGCCACGCTGCAGCTGCGCCTCTTGCCGCTTGGCGCGCAGCACAGCGCCCAACTGCTGCGCGCCCTGCTGGCCAGCCTGCCCGAGGTGCCGCAGGCGCTGGCGGGCCCGCTGCTCGAACGCTCGGCGGGCAATCCCTTCTTCCTGGAAGCGCTGGTGGCCATGCTGATCGACGACGGCGTGATCGACACCGCCGCCGCGCCCTGGCGGCTGGATGCCTCGCGCCTGGCCACGCTGCGCGTGCCGCAGACCCTGGTGGCGGTGCTGCAGGCGCGGCTGGATGCGCTGCCGCCGGCCGAGCTGTCGGCGCTGCAGCGCGCCAGCATCGTCGGCCCGGTGTTCTGGCGCGAGGCGCTGGCCGCGGTGGACGCCGCCGCACCGCGGGCCCTGCCGGCGCTGCAGCGGCGCGATCTGGTGCAAGCCCGTGCGGTCAGCGCCCTGGCCGGCACCGACGAGCACCGGTTCGCGCACGCCCTGCTGCACGAGGTGACCTATGGCACCGTGCTCAAGGCCGAGCGCCAGGCCGGCCATGCCGCGGTGGCGCGCTGGCTGGCCGATCGAACGGCCGAACGCGCCGACGAGTTCCTGGCCTTGACGGCCGAGCACCATGAGCGGGCCGGCGACAGCCCGCAGGCCCTGGATTGCTGGGACCGCGCCCAGCTCTCGGCCTACCGCCGCCACGCCAACGAGGACGGCCTGCGCGCGGTGGCGCGCGCGCTGGCGCAGCCGGCGTTGACCGACCCGCGCTGGCGCTACGCGCTGATGGCCAACCGACACGAACTGCTGGACCGCGTGGGCCGTGCCGACGAGGCCCGCCGCGTGGCCGATGCCATGGCCGCCTGGGCCGAGACCTGCGACGACGACGCCATGCGCGCCGACCAGCTGGTGCTGCGCATGCTGGTGGCCGACCACGAGGGCCGCCCCGACGAGGCCGAGCGCCTGGCCCGCCACGCCATCACGCTGGCCGCGCGCACCGACGGCGCCGGTGCCGCCGCCCGCGCACTCGCGCATGGCGAGCTGGCCTGGCTGGCGACCATGCGGCGTGACTGGCCCACGGTGGACGCCGCCATCGCCGCTGGCCTGGATGCGGCGCTGGTGGCCGCGCGCCAGCCGCGCCGGCAGATGGGCTACGACGGCTACCAGCGCCAGCTGCGCGTGGTGCAGATGGAGGCACTGTCGCAGCAGGACCGGCATGCCGAGGTGCTGGCCGCCGCTGACCTGGGGCTGGCCGATCCGGGTCTGTCGCTGCGCGACCGCTTCAACCTGCTGCTGCAGCGTGCGCAGTCGGCCTGGCTGCTGGGCCGCGTGGACGAGGCGCACGAGGGCGCCACGCAGACGCTGGCGCTGGCCCGGCAGGCCGGCACGCCGCGCCTGCTGTCGGGCCCGCAGCGCCTGCTGGCGCGCATGGCCCTGGCCGACGGCCGGCTGCACGAGGCCCAGGCGCTGCTGGACGCGGTGCAGGCCACCGTGGCGCAGCACCTGCACTCCGACCTGCCGCCGGTGCATGAGCTGAAGGGCCATCTGGCGCTGCGGCGCGGCGACACCCCAACAGCCCGCACCCGCTGGACCGAGGCCGCCGCGCTGTACGCCGCCCAGGGCCGCACGGCCGAATCGTGGTCGCCGCGCGCCGAACTGGCCGCGCTGGACGCCGAGGCCGGGCACACCGGCGAGGCCCGCAGCGCCATCGACACGCTGCTGGCCGAGGCCACCGCGCTGGACGCTGGCCCGCACTGGCGCGCCATGGCCGCGCCGGACCTGCTGGCCTGCCACCGTGCCTGTGCGGCCATGGCCGACCCGCGCGCGGTGGCGCTGCGCGAGGCCCTGCGCGCGCGCCTGGCCGAGCAGTGCGCCGCGCTGCCTGACGACGCGGCGCGGCAGCGCCTGGTCACCGCCGTGCCGCACTGGCGGGTGGTGCAGGGCGACGGCGGGAGGGTGGGCTGAGACGGGGGCCGCTGAACCGGTGGCTTGCGCACTGGTGCCGGGGGAAAAGGCGGCTCTGCAGCGGTTGCTGCCGGTCGATTCGGACGGGCGAACTCACGCTGACCGCCACCAAGCCGACATTCACCTCAGCGGCTGGCGCCACCATGAACGTCAGCGGACCGCGGGACAGCGGCCAGTCGCATTGGGCCTCCGCCGGGCGGCGCCGTGAACGACCGGTCTCTGCCATCGCGGCAGACTCTGTTCGACCCATCTGCGACATCCACTGCGCCGAATGGCGTGCCGCCAAGCGGCCGCTCG
>CAYPDO010000262.1:0-6703 GCA_964409495.1 uncultured Bordetella sp. | reverse complement strand
GGCGGGCCAGGCCGAGGCGGCGCGCCAGGCGGTGCTGGCCGCGATGCTGCGCTGGCCGCTGCCAGCCACCGCCGCGAACCCAGCTGCGGCAGCGGCTAGCGCACCGGCCGGGCCCGCCGCATCCACCGCATCACCGGCGCCAGCCGCCGGGGCGCCGGTGTTCGCCGAGCAGCGCCCGCGCGCCGAGGCCCGCGTGTGGGCCGCGCGGCTGTGGCGCGGGGCCGATGCCGCGCGTGCCCTGGCCTGGGCCCGCGAGGCCGAGGCACTGATGCGCCCGGCCGAGCCGGCGGGTGATGCCAATGCCGTGCGCCGCTGGTGGCAGGCCCAGGCGCAGGGCGAGGTGGCCGCGGCGCTGGCCGCGCTGGGCCGCGATGACGAGGCCCGCGTGGCCGCCGCCCGGGCCGTGGCGCTCTGGGGGCCGGTGCAGCATGTGCCGCCGGAGCTGCAAGGCAGCCTGCGTGCGGTGCAGGGCCTGGCGACGGGTGCGGCGCCCGCACCATGAGCGGCGAAATCCGTTGGCACCGCGCGGCAGCCGGGCGGCAGGCGAAGCAGCCATCCGTCAGGCCGGGCCGTGGCCCCGGCGGCCGGCCACCGCTCAGGGGGTCGGCAGGGTCACGCCCAGGCGGCCGGCCAGACGCAACGCGGTGTCGTGCAGCAGGCGCACCTTCGAGGCCGCGCCGCGCGACAGGCAGTCGCAGGCATAGGCCGGGTCGGCCTGCATGCGCTCCACATGCACATCCAGTCCGGCGCCGGCCATCAGCCACTTGAAGTCGATGATGTCGACCAGCGGCAGGCCTTGCGCTTGCGGAACGGTGAGGACGGTCATGGCGGCAATCGTTGTCAGTGCCTCCACGTTAACGGCTGGCGCCTGGACTTGGCTGACACCTGCCTCTAGGTGACAGACGCTTGCGCTGCGCAAAGCGTCACGCCTCGCGCCACGCCCGCAGGCGGCCGGCCGGCGTGGCGGCCGCCTGGGGGGGCTGGCTCAGTCGCCGCGCAGGGCGCGGAACAGCCAGGCGCGGGCAAAGGCCCAGTCGCGCTTGACGGTGGCGCTGCCCACGCCCAGCGCCTGGGCGATCTCGTCGATCTCCAGCCCGCCAAAGAACTTCAGCTCCACCACCTGGGCCGCGCGGGCGTCCACCTCGGCCAGCGCCTGCAGCGCCTCGTGCACCGCCACCACGTCGGTGCCGGGGCCGCCGGCCACCTGCTGGGCCTCGTCCAGGGTCAGCGGCACCAGCAGCGCATCGCGCTTGGCCGCCCGCCGCGCCAAGGCATGGTTGACCAGGATGCGCCGCATCATGATCGAGGCCACGCCCAGAAAGTGGCTGCGGCTTTGCCAGCGGGTGCGGGTCTGCCCGGCCAGGCGAAACCAGGCCTCGTGCGCCAGCGCGGTGGCGCTGAGCGTGTGGCCCAGCGCCTCGTGGCGCAGCTGCACCGCGGCGCAGCGCTTGAGCTCCTCGTACAACGTGGCGTAGAGCGCATCCACGGCCTGGCCATCGCCGGCATCGAGCTGCTGCAGCCACTGGTTCAGCGTGGGGCCATCCGGGGCGGGATCGCAGGGCGTCAACGGGCTGGACATCGGCGTGATCCTAGCGGCGACGCGATCCTGCGCTGGGTGGAACAAGGGTTGTCCTGCCCCGCGAGCGCGCGGGTCGGGCGGCCCGCCCGGCCCCGAAAATTCCTGACCTTGAACCCGCCCGACCCCGACATCCCCCCCGCCGGCCCGGCCCGCGCGATGCCCCCGGCCGAGCCCGCGCCCCATGCCGCGCCCGGGCCCCGTGTACCGGCGCGCCACTGGCCAGCCATCCGGGCCGCCTTCGAGCGCCTGGCCGGCCTGCCACCCGCGCAGCGCGAGGCGCGGCTGGCCGCCGCCGCGCTGGCCGAGCACGGCCTGGACCGCGACGACGCCCATGAACTGCGCGCGCTGCTGGCGGCGCACGATGCCCAGGCCGGCGGCACCGATTTCCTGCCCGACAGCGCGCTGCAGGCCCTGGCGGACGACGCCGCGGCCCAGGCCGAGCCACCGCCACAGGCCGCCCAGCCGGGCGAGCGCCTGGGCGCCTGGGCGGTGGTGCGCGCGCTCGGCGCCGGTGGCATGGGCGAGGTCTACGAGGTGCAGCGTGCCGATGGCCGCTACCAGGGCCGCGCGGCGGCCAAGCTGCTGCGCCGCGGGCTCGACAGCCACAGCGTGCTGCGCCGGTTTGCACAGGAGCGCCAGGCGCTGGCGCGGCTGGAGCATCCGCACATCGCGCGCCTGCTCGATGCCGGCGCCACCAGCGACGGCCGGCCGTTCTTCGTGCTGGAGTACGTGGACGGCCAGCCGATCGACCGCGCGCTGGCCGGCCGGCCGCTGCGCGCCCGGGTGAGCCTGTTTCTGCAACTGGCCGATGCCGTGGCCCATGCCCACCGCCAGCTGCTGGTGCACCGCGACCTGAAGCCCGGCAATGTGCTGGTGGATGCGGCCGGCCGGGTCAAGCTGCTCGACTTCGGCATTGCCAAGGCGCTCGACCCCGCCGCGCCAGGCCTGGCCGAGGCCGAGCACACCCAGGCCGGCGCGCGGCCCTTCACGCCGCAGTACGCCAGCCCCGAGCAGGTGCGCGGCGAGCCGGTGGGCACGGCCACCGACATCTACAGCCTGGGCGTGCTGCTGTACCGCCTGCTCACCGGCGTGAACCCCACCGGCCGCGACGCCAGCACGCCGGCCGAGGCCGCGCGCCGGGTGCTGGACGAGACGCCCACGCGGCCCAGCAGCCTGCCGCCCACGCTGGTGGCCGACCCGGCCTGGCTGGCCACGCGCCGCCACCTGGCCGGCGATCTGGACAACATCCTGCTCAAGGCGCTGGAGAAGGCGCCCGAGCGCCGCTACGCCAGCGTGGACGCCTTTGCCGCCGACCTGCAGGCCTGGCTCGACAACCGCCCGGTGAGTGCGCGCGCGCCGACGCTGCCCTACCTGGCCACACGCTTCGTGCGCCGCCACCGGGCCGCCAGCGCGGCCACCGCGCTGGCGCTGCTGGCCCTGCTGGGCGGCGGCGCCGCCGCGCTGCACCAGGCGCGCCAGGCCGAGGCCGCCCGCCAGCGCGCCGAGCAGCACCTGGCCGAGCTGCGCCGCATCAGCCGCGACGTGGTGGTGGCCTATGGCGACGCCATCACCCATGTGCCTGGCGGTGCGGCACGCAAGATCGAGATGCTGCAGACCACCGCCGCCGCGCTCGAGCGGCTGGCCCGCCAGGTGGACGGCGATGCGCGCGCCGACCCCGGCTTTGCCGCCGATGTGGCCGGCCTCTACGCCCGCCTGGCCGATCTGCTGACGGTGGCCAACTTCAATGTCAGCGAGCGGCTCGACGATTCGGTGGCCCATGCCCGCCGCGCGGTGGCGCTGTACAGCCGTGCCGGTGTGGCCGCGGTGCCCGATGCCGAGGGCCTGGTGCAGTGGGCGCAATCGCACCAGGCGCTGGCGGCCGCGGCCCAGGCCCAGCGCCACTTCGACCAGGCGCTGCAGGAGCTGGCCACCGCCGATGCGGTGCTGGCCCGCGGCCAGCAGCGTTTTGCGCAGGCCGACGCGCGCACGGGCGCCCGCCTGGCCAGCGCACGCGGCGCGCTGGCCTCGCGCATGGCCGCGCTGCACTTCGGCTGGGGACGGCCCAACCGCAACGATCCCGCGGCCGCGCTGGCGGCGCTGGCGCGTGCACGCAGCTGGTACCTGCAGGCCATCGGCGATGGCCGCAGCCCCGATGCGCAGGACGTGTTCCAGCTCGGCACCCTGGCCAGCAGCCGCGCCCTGGTGCATGCCCGGCTCGAGCAGTGGCCCGAGGCCCTGGCCGGTGCGCGCGAGGCCATCGCCCAGCGCCAGCGCGCACTGGCGCTCACGCCGCACAGCCGCACCATGCAGGGCGCGGTGGCCGCCGACCAGAACCTGCTGGGCGGCCTGAACCTGAACCTGGGCGACAGCGCCGCCGCGCTGGCCGCCACCGCGCCGGCCTGGGCCACGCTGGCGCGCCTGGTGGCCGAAGAGCCGGCACACGCCAACTGGCGCACCAACCAGCAGGCGCTGGCGCTCAACCACGGCCGTGCGCTGCTGGGCCAGGGCCACGCGGCCCAGGCCCTGCCGGTGCTGGCCGTGGCCGAGGCCGCGCTGGCCGCGCCGGTGGCCGCTGGCCAGGCCAGCCCGGTGCAGCAGCGCCGCCTGGCGCAGGTGCGGCTGGCCCAGGCCCAGGCGCGCCAGCGCCTGGGCGATGCGGCCACGGCGCGGCGCCAGGCCGCGGCCGTGGTGGCGGCGCTGCGCGGCCTCACCAGCGCCCAGCCCGCCGACCGCGACGCCTGGCTGGTGCTGGGCGAGGCGGCGTTCCAGTGCGCCGCCTGGCAGGCCGGTGCCGCCGCGCGGCCCTGGCAGGCCGAGGCCCGCGCCGCCTATGCCCGCGCCGCCGCGCTGCAGCCGCTGACCGCCGAGCACGCGCGCCGCGCCGCGGCCTTGGCGCCGGGCTGATTCCGGCGCGCCGGGTTCAGCCCGGTCGCAGGTCGCGGGCAGCCCGTCGCCCGGTCAGCCCCCGGGTTTGCGGGGGCTGGCCGGGTCGCGTGATCCGCCTGGTGCGCCCGCACGGCGCTGTAAATCAAGCCCGGCACAGCCTTGACGACCGGGTGCATGCCTTCTCCCCCCTCGGACACCTGGAAAGGACCTTGCCATGTTCACCCACACCCTGCGCGCCGCCGCCCTGGCCGCCAGCCTGCTGCCCGCCCTGGCGCAGGCCGTGGCCAGCGGCGCCAGCGCGCTCACCGACCTGCCGGGCGTCAGCGCCAGCGCCAGCAGCTGCTACCAGTCGGCCGACTGCGCATCCGGCCGCTTTGCCGCCGCCAACGTGCTCGACAACCAGGCCTACACGCCCGGCACCGGCGGCAACGCCTGGAACGCCGGCACCTGGGCCAGCGCCGCCGCGCCGGCCTGGGTGCGCGTGGACCTGGGCCGCCAGGCGCTGATCGACAGCGTGACGCTGCGCTTCACCGACAACCAGGGCGCCTGGAACGGCTACGACAACGTGTACGAGCTGCGCGGCAGCGCCGATGGCCAGGCCTGGCAGCTGCTGGGCAGCGGCACCCTGGTCGACATCGCCGGCAACAGCGCCGCGCTGACCGACACCCATGCGTGGGCCGCTGGCAGCCAGCCGCTGCTGCGGGCGCTGGAGTACCGCGTGGTGGGCGGCCGTCACTGGGCGGCGCTGGACGAGATGGACGTGCTGGGCACGCCGGTGAGCGCGGTGCCCGAGCCCGGCGCCGGGGCGCTGCTGGCCGCCGGTCTGGGCCTGCTGGCCTGGCGCACCGCGCGCGCCACCCGCGGCGACCGGACGCGTCGCTGAGCCCCGGCAGGCCCATCCCCATGACGACCATCACCACCATGAGCACCATGATCCCGCTGACCACCCGCCGCCGCGCCGCGCCGCTGCAGCGTCTGCTCGCGCTGGCCGGGCTGGCCGCGCTGGCCGCCAGCGCCGGGCCGGCCCAGGCCGTCGATCTGGCCTTCTCGATCACCAACGATCCGGCGCCGCCGTACTTCAACTACTACGGGCGGCCGCATGTGGACGGCACCGTCACCGGCGTGCTGCGCGGCCTGACCGACAACGCCGGCTCGCAGCCCACGGCCATCGATTTCATCAGCGGCGGCACCGCCATCGGCCTGACGGCCCGGCATGTGGCCAGCTTCAGCACCGTGATGGGCTCGCTGACGCTCGAGAACGGCCAGGCCGTGCATGGCGGCCTGCAGATCAACTTCGACGACCCGGCGGTTGGCGCGCTGATGCTGACCTTCAACGCCAGCGGCTTCTACGGCAGCGGCATCAACATGCTGGCCTGGAACGGCGGCAGTGGCCCGATCCTGTCGATTGGCAATGCCCGCGGCCTGGCCGGCGCCAACCTGGCGGCGGTGTCGGCCGTGCCCGAGCCCGACGCCACGGCGCTGCTGGCCGCCGGCCTGGTGGCGCTGGCCTGGCTGGGGCGGCGGCGCGCGCTGCCGGGCTGAGGCCGCGCGGGCGCCGCATGGCCCCCAGGCCCGGCGCTCAGCGTGCCGCCCGGCGCGCCTTCACCGCATCGCTCAGCACCTGCAGCACGGTGAGCGAATCGTCCCAGCCGATGCAGGCGTCGGTGATGCTCTGGCCGTAGGCCAGCTTGGCCACGTCGTCCTTGCCCGGGCTGAACTTCTGCGCGCCGGGGTTCAGATGGCTTTCCACCATCACGCCGAAGATGTTGCGCTTGCCGGCGCCCAGCTGCGCGGCGATGTCGCGCGCCACATCCACCTGCCGCTCATGCTGCTTGCTGCTGTTGGCATGGCTGCAGTCGACCATCAGCTTCTCGGGCAGCTTGGCGCTGGCCAGCTCGGCGCAGGCCGCGGCCACGCTGTCGGCGTCGTAGTTGGGCTTCTTGCCGCCACGCAGGATCACATGGCAATCCTTGTTGCCCTTGGTCTGCACGATGGCCACCTGGCCGTTCTTGTGCACGCTCATGAAGTGGTGCGGGCGGCTGGCGGCCTGGATGGCGTCTGTTGCGATCTTCAGGTTGCCATCCGTGCCGTTCTTGAAGCCGATCGGGGCACTCAGGCCCGAGGCCAGCTCGCGGTGCACCTGGCTCTCGGTGGTGCGCGCGCCGATGGCGCCCCAGCTGATCAGGTCGCCGATGTACTGCGGGCTGATCACGTCGAGGAACTCGCTGCCCGCCGGCA
>CAYPDO010000261.1:2717-6719 GCA_964409495.1 uncultured Bordetella sp. | reverse complement strand
GCGCCGCGTAACCGCGGCGCCGGGTGCTCCACAACGCGGCCCAGCGCCGGGCCGCTCCCAAGCGGGCCGCGCTGCCCGCCTGGCGGGTGGCGCCGCGTACCCGCGGCGCCGGGTGCCCCATCTATTTGGCGGCCAGCCCCAGCCGCTCGATCAGCGCCTTGTCCTTGGCGAAGCCTTCCTTGGCCCAGGCCAGGTACTCGGGGCCGGTCTTGTACCAGGGCTGCTGGTTCAGCTGGTCCAGCACCTTCTGGTGCTCGGGGTCGTCCATGGCCTTCTTGAATGCGTCGTGCAGGCGCTGCGCGATGGCGGGATCGAGCCCCTTGGGCGCCACCAGGCCGTAGGGCGAGTTGCCCACCACGTTGTAGCCCAGCTCCTTGGCCGTGGGCACCTGCGGCCAGCGCTTGGTGCGCTGCTCGCCAAAGGTGGCCAGCAGGCGCATCTGGCCGGCATCGACAAACTTGTCCCAGCCGGTGGCGTCGCTGGCGGCCATCACATGGCCGCCCAGCAGGGCCTGCATCAGGTCGGCATTGCCCTTGAACGGCACATGCGTGAGTTCCACCTTGGCCGCGTCGGCCACTTCCTCCATCAGCAGGTGCGGGCTGGTGCCGTTGCCGGTGCTGCCGAAGTTGATGCCGCCCGGCTGCTTCTTGGCCGCGGCGATGTACTCGGCAAAGCTCTTGTACGGGCTGTCGGCGCGCACCACGAAGCCGAAGGTGTAGCCCGACACGCCCAGGATGAACGTGAAATCGTTGATCGGGTGCCAGGGCACCTTCTGCATGTGCGGGATGCGCAGCATGCCCATCGGAAACTGGGCGATGGTGTAGCCGTCGGCCTTGGCATTCAGGCCCATGCTGCCCGGGCCGGTGGTGCCGCCGCCGCCGGGCTGGTTCTGGATGATCACCGGCTGGCCCAGGTGCTTGGCAGCGATCTCGCCGAGTGCGCGCAGGTGGCGGTCGGTGCTGCCACCGGCCGGCCAGGGCACGATCAGCGTGATCGGCTTGGCCGGAAAGGCCTGGGCCCGGCTGGTGGTGGCCAGCGGCGCCAGTGCGGCGGCGGCCAGCAGCTGGCGGCGGGAGGGCGATGCGAGGGCGCGATGGGGCATGGTCATTCCGCTGAATGGAAGAGGCTTCAGGACAGCCGGCAGTCTAGGCAGCCCCGGCGTCCGGCACAACGCGCCGCAGGCCTTCATAGGGAAAGCGACAGGCTGCCCTGTCGCTGCGGCGACAGCCTGCGGGCATCGCAAGCCCGCACCATTTCTCTTGGCGGAATAAACGCCGGAGGAGACTGCCTGATGGGCCGACAACGAGAACAGGCCGGCAGCGATGCCCTGGCCGTGGTGGCCGAAGACCGCCGCTTCGTCACCGCGCTGGCGCGCGGGCTGGAGGTGCTGCGCTGCTTTCGCCCGGCCGACCGCTGGCTGGCGCACCAGGAGATCGCGCGCCGCACCGGGCTGCCGCAGGCCACGGTGTCGCGGCTGACCTTCACGCTCACTGCGCTGGGCTATCTGCGCCACCGCGGCACGCGCGGCGAATACGCGCTGGCGCCGGGCGTGCTGGCGCTGGGCTTTGCGATGCTCAACAACTTCGACATCGGCCGCATCGCCCGCCCGCACATGCAGGCGCTGGCCGATCTGGCGCAGGCCGCCGTGTCGCTGGGCGTGCGGCGCGGTCTGACCATGGTCTACGTGGCGCACTGCCGCAGCGCCGCGCCGCTGACGCTGGGCCTGGACGTGGGCACCCAGCTGCCGCTGGCCACCACCGCGATGGGCCGCGCGCTGTACGTGGCGCTGCAGCCGGCCGAGCAGGCGCGCCTGCTGGCCGATCTGGAGGCCGACGGCCTGCGCCAGCCGCGCGGCGGCGCGCCGGCGCTGGGCTGGGCGCAGCAGCGCCAGGGGCTTGAGCGTGCCCAGCTGCAGCAGCGCCAGCTGGGCTATGTGACCAGCGAGGCCGAATGGGAAACCGACATCAGCGCCGTGGGCGTGGCCATTGATCTGGGCGACGGCCGCGAGCCGGTGTCGCTCACCGTCGGCGGCCCGGCGGCGCGGCTGCAGGGCAAGCGCCTGAGCGACGAGATCGCGCCGGCCCTGGTGCGAACGGCGCAAGGCATTCGTGACACCATCCAGGCCGGTGCCTGGTCGGATTGACGCCAGGCCTGGAGCCTGTCCACATCACCCTGAGCGCCATGCCGTACAGCCTGCACTGGGAACCCGCGGGCGTGCTGCGCCGCTACCACGGCCGCGTCACGGCAGCCGAGCGCAAGCAGTCGTTCGACGACATCTGCGCCGATCCGCGCTTCGACCGCCTGCGCTATGCCATCACCGATTGCCTCGGGGTCACCGACTACGTGGTGAGCGCCGACGACACCGAGGAGATCGCCGCGCTGCATGTGGCGCCGCTGCTCACCAACCCCGACATCGTGATCGCCGCCGTGGCCACCCAGCCGGCGGTGCTGGCGGCGATCGCGCATTTCAAGTCGCTGGGCTTTACCGGCGAGCAGCCCTACCAGGTGTTTGCCACCGAGGCCGAGGCCCGCGCCTGGATCAGCCAGCAGCCGCGTCCGCTGGCGCTGCCGCGCCGGCACCCGCCGCGCGAATAGCATCGGCCGGCCCGCGATGCCCGTCCGTCCGAGGAGCCGAACACCATGTCCACCCCAGCATCTGCCGCCAAGCCCGCCACTGCCGGCGCGCAGCCGCCATTCCCGCTGGACGGCGGCTGCGACTGCCGCGCCGTGCGCTACCGCCTGGCCACGCGCCCGCTGTTCACCCACTGCTGCCATTGCCGCTGGTGCCAGCGCGAAAGCGGCGCGGCCTTTGCGCTGAACGCGATGGTCGAGGCCGACCGCGTGGCGCTGATCGGCGCGCAGGCGCCCGAGCTGGTGCACACGCCCAGCAACAGCGGCCAGGGCCAGCAGATCGCGCGCTGCCCGCACTGCCGCATCGCCGTGTGGAGCCACTATGCCGGCGCCGGGCCACGGGTGGCCTTCGTGCGCGTGGGCACGCTCGACGAGCCCGATCACCTGCCGCCCGACATCCACATCTTCACCGCCAGCAAGCAGCCTTGGGTGCTGCTGCCGCCGGACGTGCCGGCGGTGGCCGAGTATTACGAGCGCGACGCGTACTGGCCGGCCGAGAGCCTGGCGCGGCGGCGCGTGCTGCTGGGGGGCTGAGCGCCCCGTCGGAGGGCAGGCGCGCAGGGCCGCCCTGTGCCCGCGCAGCAGGTTCATCCACACCTTGTCAGGCCAGGCCTTCGAGCAGCGCGTTCCTGGCCTCGGTGATGCGCACGAACAGCGCCTGGCTGCCGCCCATGTCGGGGTGCGCGCGCTGCGCCAGGCGCCGGTAGGCGGCCTTGACCTGCGCCGCCTCGAGCCGGCCGTCGGCGGGCAGCTTCAGGGTTTCGCGCAGCTGCCGTTCATCCGGCGGGCGGCCCTGGCTGCGGTGCGGTGCGTGCCCGCTGCGCTGCTGGCGCCGCGCCTGCTCGTCATGCAGGCGCTGCTGCGCGGCGCGGCGCTTCTCGCGGGATTCACGGCGCAGCGCCACCTGATCGGCCTGCCAGCGCTGGGGCGACAGCACCAGGCAGGCCGCGAACACGATGCGGCCGCTGGCCTCCAGCGCATCCAGGTCGAACGGGCCCAGCATCTCGAAGGGCTTGTCCATCCACGCCACGCGGCCACGCGCGCCCTGCGCCACGCGGCCGATGGTGGCGGTGTGGATCAGGCCGAACTGGCCGTTCCAGATCACCCATTGATCGGGTTCGACGGGTTCGTGCGGCGGCGTGGTGGGGTTTGGCGTGTTCACGACCGGTGGGGCCTGCCGGAGGGCGGTGTCGGGCCGGATGGCCGACACCAAGCAAGTCGCACACCATGCTGTGGCCCGCCATGGGCCATGGCCACCGCGCAGCCGGCCCGGCGGTAGAGTTGCGCCGCGGGCATCGGCCGGGGCCGCCCGGCCTGCCACCCTTGCTGCCATGCTCATCGCCCAGCTTTCCGACATCCACGTGCGCCCGG
>CAYPDO010000261.1:0-2617 GCA_964409495.1 uncultured Bordetella sp. | reverse complement strand
GCCACCCTTGCTGCCATGCTCATCGCCCAGCTTTCCGACATCCACGTGCGCCCGGCCGGCCAGCGCTACAAGGGCGTGGTCGATTCGAACGCCATGTTCGCGCAGGCCATCGCCCACCTGCGGCAGCTGGACCCGCCGCCCGACCTGGTGCTGATCTCCGGTGATCTGGTCGACGAGGGCAGCGCCGCCGAATACGCCATGCTGCGCACGCTGCTGCAGCCGCTGGATCTGCCGCTGCGCCTGATGCCCGGCAACCACGACCACCGCGACGCCCTGCGCCAGGCCTTTGCCGACCACACCTACCTGCCGGCCAGCGGCCCGCTGCACTACGTGGTCGACGGCTTTGCGCTGCGCGTCGTGGCGCTGGATTCCTGCGTGCCCGGCCGCCACCACGGCGCGCTGGACGCCGACGGCCTGCGCTGGCTGCAGGCCACGCTGGCGGCCGCGCCGGCACAGCCCACGCTTTTGCTGCTGCACCACCCGCCCTTTGCCAGCGGCACGCCCTACATGGACCCGTACCGGCTGCGCGACGCCGCGGCGCTGGAAGCCATCGTCGCCGCCCATGCGCAGGTGCAGGCCGTGCTGTGCGGCCATGTGCACCGCGTGATGTTCCGGCGCTGGGCCGGCACTGTGGTGGCCGCCTGCCCCAGCACCACCACCCAGATCGCGCTGCAGTTCCGCCCCGATGCGCCCGAGCAGAGCTACATCGGCCCGGCGGCCTGCCTGCTGCACCGCTGGCAGCCCGGCGAGGGCCTGGTCAGCCATGTCAGCTTCATCGGCCCGCAGCAGGGGCCGTATCCCTTCATCTGAACCGGGACGGACGCCATGTGCCGCAACATCAGGACACTGTTCAACTTCGAGCCGCCGGCAACAGAGCTGGAGATCCGCGATGCCGCGCTGCAGTTCGTGCGCAAGCTCAGCGGCTTCAGCGTGCCGTCCAGGGCCAACGAGGCGGCCTTCGAGCAGGCGGTGGCCCAGGTGGCCGACGTGGCGCGCCAGCTGATCGGCAGCCTGGTGACGAACGCGCCGCCGAAAAACCGCGACGAAGAGGCCGAGAAGGCGCGGCTGCGGTCCCAGGCCCGCTTCGGCGCCTGAACGGGGCTGGCCGTGGCGCCGCGCTTCTTTGCCACCGCCGGCGACTTCCGCCACTGGCTGCAGCAGCATGCCGCCACGGCGGACATGCTGATCGTGGGCTATTACAAGCTGGGGTCCGGCCGGCCCAGCATGAATTGGCCCGATTCGGTGGACGAGGCACTGTGCGTGGGCTGGATCGATGGCGTGCGCCAGCGCATTGACGATGTGGCCTACCAGATCCGCTTCACGCCGCGGCGGCCCGGCTCGATCTGGAGCGCGGTGAACATCGCCAAGTACGCGGCACTGTCCGCCCAGGGCCGCATCACGCCCGCCGGTGCGGCAGCCTATGCCGCACGGCGCGAGGACAAGACCGCGATCTATGCCTACGAGCAGGCCGAGGCCGCCACGCTCACGCCCGACGAGCAAGGCCTGTTCCAGCAGCACGCCACCGCCTGGCGCTACTGGCAGGCCACGCCACCCGGCTACCGCAAGCAGGCGCTGCACCACATCACCACGGCCAGGAAGCCCGAAACCCGCGCCGCACGGCTGGCGCGGCTGATCGAGGCCTGCGCGGCGGGCGTTCGCTGGTAGCGTGCCCGCCGCGCCTACAGCGCCATCGCCGGCCGCTGCGCCATCGCCGCGCGCCAGCGCAGCAGGTGGGGGTGGCGCTCAGGATCAGGCTTTTGCTTCACCACGCGGGCGAAGTCCACCGCCACCACGGCGGTGATGTCGGCGATGCCGAAACGCGGGGTGGCGATGCATTCGCGGCCCGCCAGGCGTGCATTCAGCGTGGTGAAGAACTGCTGGATGCGCGCGATGCCGCGCTCGGCCAGCGCCGGGATCTGCGCATAGTCCACCGGGCCCGGCAGCGCGCGCCCGGCCATCGCCGGCGCGCTGTTGCGCAGCGCCTCGGCAATGGCCATCAGGCCTTCGAATTCCACGCGCCAGTTCCAGCTGGCGGCCTCCGCCTTCTCGGCCGGCGTGATGCCCAGCAGCGCGGGCTCGGGCCAGCGCGCCTCCAAGTAGGCGGCAATCGCCGCGTTGTCGGTGAGCAGCAGGCCGTCGTCGGCACCGCCATCCACCTTCAGTGCCGGCACGGTGCACTGCGGGTTGATGCGTCGGTAGGCCTCGCCCAGCTGCTCGCCGGCGCGCAGATCCACCTGCACCGTGGTGTGCGGCACGCCCTTCTCGGCCAGCAGGATGCGTGCGCGGCGCGGGCTGGGCGCGGTGGCGCAGTCGTACAAGACGATGTTCATGCCTGGCCCTCCAGCTTGTCTTGCGTGCGCAGCGCGAAGTCGCTGGCATCGTGGCGCTCGCGCAGCTGCGCCGCGGGCTGGCCCTGGGTGCGGTTGACGATGCGCCCGCGCTGCACCGCCGGGCGTGCGGCCACCTGGTCGGCCCAGCGGATCACATGGGTGTACTCGTGCACGCTGAGGAACTCGCCCGCGCCATACAGCTGGCCCTTGGCCAGCCCGCCATACCAGGGCCAGATGGCCATGTCGGCGATGGTGTACGCGTCTCCGGCGATGTAGGGGGTCTCGGC
>CAYPDO010000260.1:0-6730 GCA_964409495.1 uncultured Bordetella sp. | reverse complement strand
CGGCAGCTCGCTCGGCGGCTTCTACGCCACGGCACTGGCCGAAACCCCTGCGCGCCGCGCCTGGCGCGTGGGCCTGGTCAACCCCGCCGTCGACCCCGCGCGCGACCTCGCGGCCCACATCGGCGAGCAGACCACCTGGCACGACCCGGCCGAGCGCTTCATCTTCCAGCCAAGCAACGTCGACGAACTGCGCGCGATGACACCCGCGGCGCTGACGAACCGCGAACGCTACCTGCCGATCATCGCCACCGGCGACGAGGTGCTGGACTGGCGCGAGATGGCCACGCGCTACGCCGGCGAGCCGCTCGTCGTGGTGCCGGGCAGCGACCACGCGCTCGGCGACTTCCCCGATCACCTGCCGCGCCTGGTGCGGCATCTTCACCTCGAACGACCCTGAACGACCCCTGACCCACCATGAGACTGAAGGACAAGATCTGCCTCGTCACCGGCGCCGCCCAAGGCATCGGTGCCGCCACCGTGGCCAAGTTCGCCGCCGAGGGCGCCGTCGTCATCGGCTGCGACCGCCGCACCGGCGCCGTGCCCGGCGCCGCCGCGATGCACGCCATCGACGTGACGAAGCGCGACGAGGTCGACGCCCTCGTGGCCGCCGTGCTGGCCGCCCATGGCCGCATCGACGTGCTCGTCAACAACGCCGGCATCACCAAGGACGCGCGGCTGGTGAAGATGACGCTGGAGCAGTTCGACGCCGTCATCGACGTCAACCTGCGCGGCGTGTTCCACCTGTCGCAGGCCGTGGCGCCGCACATGGTGGAGCGCGGTACGGGCGTCATCCTCAACGCCAGCAGCGTGGTGGGCCTGTACGGCAACTACGGGCAGACCAACTACGCCGCGTCCAAGTTCGGCGTCATCGGATTCACCAAGACCTGGAGCCGCGAGCTCGGGCCCAAGGGCGTGCGCGTCAACGCGGTGGCGCCGGGCTTCGTCGACACGCCGATCCTGGCCACCGTGCCCGACAAGGTGCTGGAGCAGATGCGATCGCAGGTGCCGCTGGGCCGGCTGGCGCGGCCCGAGGAGATCGCCAACGTCTACGCCTTCCTGGCCAGCGACGAGGCCAGCTACATCAACGGCGCGGTGATCGAGGTGTCGGGCGGCATGACGGTCTAGGACCTGGGGCACCCGGCCCCGCGGGTACGCGGGACCACCCGCCGAGCGGGTACGGGCCGGCTTGGGGCGGCCCGGCGCTCGGCCCGTGTGGGGCACCCGCCGGGGATGGGACAATCGCCCGGGTGAATTACGCCCTGTTCGATGAAGCCGGAAAATTTCTCGCCGGCCGTGTGATGTCCGAAGCCGAGAGCTCGATGCAGATCGAGCTCGATTCGGGCAAACGTGTCAAGGTCAAGCTGGCCAATGTGCTGCTGCGCTTCGCCAAGCCCGAGCCGGCGGCGCTGCTGTCGGCCGCGCAGGCGCTGGCCGCCGAGATCGACCCCGATCTGGCCTGGCAGTTCGCCCCGGATGGCGAGTTCCATTTCAGCGACCTGGCCAGGGAGTACTTCGACCCCAAGGCCGGGCCCGAGCAGCAGGCCGCCGTGCTGCTGTGCCTGCACGAGGCCCCGCACTACTTCCGCCGCGCCGCCAAGGGCCAGTACAAGAAGGCGCCGGAGGAGATCGTCAAGGCCGCGCTGCTGGCCATCGAGCGCAAGGCACAGATCGCCGTGCAGATCCAGCAGTGGGCGGACGAACTGGTGGCCGGCAGCTGCCCGGCGCCGGTGCGCGAGCAGCTCTACCGCATCCTGTTCAAGCCCGACAAGAACGCGCCCGAGTACAAGGCCGTGGTCGACGCCGCCAAGCGCAGCCAGCGCGCGCCGCTGGACCTGCTGCAGGCGGCCGGCGCCATCGACAGCCCCTACCAGTTCCACTGGCGGCGCTTCCTGTTCGACACCTTTCCGAAGGGCACGGGCTTTCCAGCGCTGCAGGCCCCCGAAATCAAGGACGAGCTGCCGCTGGCCCCGGTGCAGGCCTTCTCGATCGACGATTCGCTCACCACCGAGATCGACGATGCACTGTCGGTCACCGGCTTGGGGCAGGGCGAGATCGTGTTCGGCGTGCACATCGCGGCACCGGCGCTGGCCATCGCCCCCGACTCGCCGGTCGACAAGGTGGCGCGCGAGCGCCTGTCCACCGTCTACATGCCGGGCTGGAAGATCACCATGCTGCCCGACGCCGTGGTGCAGGCCTACACGCTGATCGAGGGCCGCGACTGCCCGGCGGTGAGCCTGTATGTGCGCTTCGACGAGGCCACGCTCGAGGTGAAATCGGCCGAGACCCGGCTGGAGCGGGTGCCGATCGCCGCCAACCTGCGGCATGACCAGCTCGACGAATCGGTCACCGAGGCCAGCCTCACCGGCGAGGCGGTGGCCGAGTACCCGTTCGCCGCCGAGCTGGCCTTCTGCTTCCGCCTGGCGCGGCACCTGAAAGCCCAGCGCGAGGTGGCGCGCGGCAAGCCCGAGAACTTCAACCGCCCCGACTACAACTTCCGCCTGGATGGCGACCGCGAAACCGAGCCCGCAGGCCACGAAACCGTGACCATCACCGAGCGCCGCCGCGGCGCGCCGCTGGACCTGATCGTCAGCGAGGCGATGATCCTGGCCAACAGCCGCTGGGGCGGCTGGCTGGCCGAGCATGGCGTGCCGGGCATCTACCGCAGCCAGGCCAGCCTGCTGCCGGGCATCAAGGTGCGCATGGGCACCAAGCCGCTGCCGCATGCCGGCATGGGCGTGGCGCAGTACACCTGGGCCACCAGCCCGCTGCGCCGCTATGTGGATCTGGTCAACCAGTGGCAGATCATCGCCTGCGCGCGCCACGGCCGCACCGCCGCGCTGGCCGCGCCGTTCAAGCCCAAGGACGCGATGCTGTTCTCGGTGATCTCGTCCTTCGACAACGCCTACAGCGCCTACAACGACTTCCAGCACGGCATCGAGCGCTTCTGGGCGCTGCGCTGGCTGCAGCAGCAGGGCATCGGCGAACTCGATGCCGCCACGATGAAGGACGGCCTGGTGCGCGCCGACACGCTGCCGCTGGTGTTCCGTACGCTCGGCTGCGAGGCCCTGCCACGCGGCACGCATGTGCGCGTGCGCATCACCGGCATCGACCTGCTGACGCTTGACGTGCACGCCACGCTGGCCCAGCGTCTGGATGACCCGGCGGCCACGGCAGCGGGTGCCGATGCGGCAGCCGCCGACGACGAGGCCGACGACGACGACGCGCAATCCGCGGCGCCGCTGGCACTGGCCATCGACCTGGCCGATGCCGATGCCGGCAACTCGGCTGCGGGCGAACCGGCCGCGCCCGGCGCGCCGGCGGCCGGCTGAACGGGCCGCTCGGTCGTCTGGCAGGAACAGGACGCGATGGCGCCCTCCGGTCGCGGCACATCCGGCAACAGGCCACCGGGCACGCCGGGTGGCAGCCGGCCCGCCTCATCCGGCACGCCGGCCATGCCGGTGCCGGGCCGGCCGGCGCGCAGCGGCGCACCGCCCGCTGATTCGCCCTTCGTCGGCTTTGCCGACACCCAGCTGCAGCCGCCGCTGCAAGCCCTGCCGGAGGCACCGCGCGCCGCCCGGCCGCTGCTGCAGCCGGCGCGCGCTGGCCGCGCCGCCTGGTGGCGGCGCCTGACGGTGCTGCAATGGGCGCTCACGCTGTCGATCGGCGTGCATGCCAGCCTGCTGACGATGCGCTTCGTCGACCCGGAACGCTTCGAGCGCGTGTTCCGCGACACGCCGCTGGAGGTGATCCTGGTCAACGCCCGCGGCCAGGAGCCGCCCGCCCAGGCCCAGGCCATCGCCCAGGCTGCGCTGGCCGGTGGTGGCGAGGCGGCCACCGGTCGCGCCACCTCGCCGCTGCCCGCTGCCGCGCAGGTGGAACTGGGTGACGCCAGCGACGAGGCCCACCGCCGCATCGAGCAGCTGCAGCAGATGCAGCAGCAGCTGCTGGCCAGCGTGCACCAGGAACTGGCCCGGCTGCCGCCGCCCGACCCGCAGCGCGACGAGGGCACGCCCCAGGCGCGCGAGCAGGAAGAGCGCCGACGCCAGCTGCTCAAGCAGATGGCCGAGATCGAGAAGCGCATCGCCGAAGAAAACGCGCGGCCGCGCAAGCGCTTCATCAGCCCGGCCACGCGCGAGGCCGTGTACGCGCTGTACTACGACCGGCTGCGCCGCAAGGTCGAGGACCGCGGCACGCGCGACTTTCCCACCCAGCAAGGGCGCAAGCTGTATGGCGAGCTGACGATGAACATCACCGTCGATGTCGAGGGCCGCGTCGTCGATGCCGAGGTCGTGCACAGTTCGGGCAACAAGGCGCTCGACCGGCGCGCGGTGGCCATCGTGCTGGGTGCCGCGCCCTACGGCCGCTTCAATGGCGAGATGCGCAACCAGGCCGACCAGATCGTGGTCTCGTCGCGCTTTCGCTTCACGCGCGACGAGGGCCTGGAGACCTCGCTCAGCGCACCGCAGATGCGCTGACGCGCACTGCCGCCCCCCCTGAGACCTCCCGGCCCCATGTGCCTGCCGCCGCACCGTCACCCGCCCCCATGACCGCCCCTGCTCCTGACCGCTACGCCGTGCTGGGCCACCCGGTGGCACACAGCCAGTCGCCCTTCATCCACGGCGAGTTCGCCCGCCAGACCGGCCAGCACCTGCGCTACGACCGCATCGAGTGCCCGCTGGACGGCTTCGAGGCCGCCGTGCGCGGCTTCATCGCCAGCGCCGATGCCGCCCGCGGCCTGGGCCCAGCGCGCGGCTGCAACATCACCGTGCCGTTCAAGTTCCAGGTGCTGCCGCTGGCCCGCCATGTCACGCCGCGCGCCGCGCTGGCCCAGGCCGCCAACACGCTGCGCTTTGATGCGCAAGGCTGGACCGCCGACAACACCGACGGCGTGGGCCTGATGCGCGACATCACCCAGGGCGCCGGCCTGCCGCTGGCCGGCCAGCGCGTGCTGCTGATCGGTGCCGGCGGCGCCGCGGCCGGGGTGCTGGGCCCGCTGCTGGCCGAACGCCCGGCCGAGGTGGTGGTGGCCAACCGCAGCGCTGACAAGGCCGAGGCCCTGGTGGCGCGCCACGCCGCCTGGGCGCAGGCGCATGGCGTGCCCTTGCGTGCCAGTGGCCTGGCCGATTGCGGCGAGGCCTTCGATCTGGTGCTCAACAGCAGCGCCAGCAGCCTGGCCGGTGTCGGCGTGCCGGTCAGCGCCGCGGTGCTCAAGCCCGGTGCGCTGGCGGTCGACCTGATGTACGGCCCGGCCGCCCAGCCCTTCCTGGACTGGGCGCAGGCCCATGGCGCCACCGGCCGCGACGGCCTGGGCATGCTGGTCGAGCAGGCGGCATACGCCTTCGCGCTGTGGCGCGGCATGCTGCCCGAGACCGCGCCGGTGCTGGCCGCGCTGCGCGCGCGCCTGGCCGCCCAGGGCTGACGCGCCGCGCCGGCCCGCTGCCCACCTCCCCCTCCCCCCCGAGATCCCCGTTCCAGCCCCCCTCCGATGGCTCGCAAACCCTTCACCGGCTGGCGCACACAGGCCTGGCGCGTGCTGGCCCTGCTGCTGCTGTCGGCGCTGTCGCTGCAGCTGTATTTCCTGGCGCGCGTGGCGCTGATGGTGGTGATCGACCCCGCCTCCACCAGCTTCGAGCGCAGCGAGGCCTGGCGCCTGCTGGTCGACAAGCAGCACATCGCCTGGCGCCAGGAGTGGGTGGACGACGCACGCCTGTCGGCCCACCTGAAGCGCGCCGTGATCGCCAGCGAGGATGCCGGCTTTGCCGAGCACAGCGGCGTGGAATGGGACGCCATCGAACGCGCCTGGGAGAAAAACCAGCGCGCCGAGGCCGCCGCCGAGCGCCGCAACGCCCAGCTGGCGCAGCAGGCCGAGCGCCAGGCCGAACGCCAGGCCGCGCGCCAGGCCAAGGCTGGCAGCCCGGCCAAGGCCGCCGCCCCCGCCGCCAAGCCCAGGGTCGAGCCCAAGCTGATCGGCGGCTCCACCATCAGCCAGCAGCTGGCCAAGAACCTGTTCCTGTCAGGCGAGCGCACCGCGCTGCGCAAGCTTCAGGAAATCGTGCTGACCTACGAGCTCGAGCTGATCCTGGGCAAGCGCCGCATGCTCGAGATCTATCTCAACCATGTGGAATGGGGCGAAGGCGTGTTCGGCGCCCAGGCCGCGGCGCGGCACTACTTCCGCGTCGATGCCGCGGCGCTGGGCCCGGGCCAGGCGGCGCGGCTGGCGGTGATGCTGCCGGCGCCCCAGCGCTTTGAAAAGTCGCCCGGCTCGCCCTACCTGGCCGGGCGCAGCGCCACCATCAGCGCGCGCATGGGCGCCGTGGCCCTGCCCTGAGCGCGGTTGGCCCGCCTTCCTACAATCCGCGCTATGGCCTCCTTTGCCGACGAGATCGCCGCCACGGCCGCCCGGCTGGTGGTGGACGAAGACCTGGACTACGCCGCCGCCAAGCGCAAGGCGCTGCGCGCACTGGGCCGGCAGAACGTGCGCGCGGCCGAACTGCCCTCGAACGAGCAGGTGGAAGACGAGGTGCGCGAGTACCTGGCGCTGTTCTGCGCCGACACCCAGCCCGCCGAACTGCGCACGCTGCGCGAGCTGGCCCTGCCGTGGATGGAGCGCCTGGCCGAGTTCCGCCCGCACCTGGCCGGCGCGGTGTGGCGCGGCACCGCCACGCGGCGCTCGGCCATCGTGCTCGACCTGTACTGCGATGACACCAAGTCGACCGAGATCGCGCTGATC
>CAYPDO010000259.1:0-6739 GCA_964409495.1 uncultured Bordetella sp. | reverse complement strand
CTCGACGCCCAGGTCGAGCGCGGTGTAGCAGTTGGCCACCGTCTGCGCCTCGACGCCCTGCGACGCATCGACCACCAGCAGAGCCCCCTCACAGGCCGACAGCGAGCGACTGACCTCATAACTGAAGTCCACGTGCCCCGGCGTGTCCATCAGGTTGAGCTGATAGACCCGGCCATCGCGCGCCTTGTAGTTCAGCGCCGCAGTCTGCGCCTTGATGGTGATGCCACGCTCACGCTCGATGTCCATCGAGTCGAGCACCTGCGCTTCCATCTCGCGATCGGACAGGCCGCCGCAGCGGTGGATCAGGCGATCGGCCAGCGTCGACTTGCCGTGGTCGATGTGGGCAATGATGGAGAAGTTTCGGATGTGGTCCATGGGAACGGTCATCGCCCTCTGACCGGATGCGCGACAGGCCGCGCGGCGCCGCATCCGGGTGGGGTGTCGGCGGGGCCTCGCGGGGACCCGCCGGGACATAAAAAAAAGGCACGTCCAAGAGGAGACGCGCCTTCCAACAAATGTTTGGCAACTGCTTGTTGGGCCTTCATTGTAGCCAAATCGACCGCGCTGGAAACCGCGCCAATGCTGGATCTCCGGCCGTTGCGGGTGGCCAACAACGAAAACTCATCCACAGTTTATCCACAGGCCTGGCGGTATGCCGTCAGGCGGCTCGGCGGGCGGGCACTGTGCGCGCGAAGCACAACTAAACCCCCGCCGATGGCCGTGATTCTAGCTGTCGGCCGACTCAATCGGCACGGGGACCGGAAGTAAGTTAGCGTCAACCAACTTCGGATCCTGCAAGACCGGCAGAAACGCTGCCGCGCATGCCGATTTGTGGCCTGGGGCTACATCCAGCCGCGGTGCCGTGATGCGAAAAGACCCGCCTGCGCAGTCGGATGAGCGGGGCATTGCCCCGGCCCGCATTCAGCGCCCGGGCCGGATCACCAGGTAGTTCACCCACTCGCCGCGGCGCACCATCACGCTGACCGCACGCGCCTTCTCGGCCTTGGTGGCCACCGCCAGGAACTGCTTGACGTCGCTGATCTCGACGTTATCGAGCGCCAGGATCACATCGCCCTCGCGCAGGCCGGCGCGCACCGCGGCGCCCTCCACCGCTTCGACGCGCACGCCGTGCTTGAGCTTGAGCTCGCGGCGCTGGGCATCGCTGAGCTCGCTGACGGTCAGGCCCAGCGCCGATCGGGCCGGCACCGCAGGGCCCGCTGCGCTGGCAGCACGGGTGGGTGCATCGGGCTCGAACTCGGCCACGGTGACGGTGATGTCACGGTAGCCGCCGCGGCGGAACACCTGCAACACGGCCTTGCTGCCCGGCTTGGTAGCGCCCACGATGCGCGGCAGATCGCCCGACTTATCGACCGGCTTGCCATCGACCTTGGTGATGATGTCGCCGGCCTCCAGCCCGGCCTTCTCGGCCGGCCCGGCCCCTTCGACGCTGCGCACCAGCGCGCCCATCGGCTTGCCCAGCCCGATGGACTCGGCCACGTCCTTGGTGACTGGCGCAATGCTCACGCCGATGCGACCGCGGATCACCCGGCCATGCGCGCGCAGTTGCTCGGCCACCCGGCTGGCCTCGTCGATCGGGATCGCGAACGAGATGCCCATGAAGCCGCCCGAGCGGCTGTAGATCTGGCTGTTGATGCCCACCACCTCGCCGCGCATGTTGATCAACGGGCCGCCCGAGTTGCCAGGGTTGATGGCCACATCGGTCTGGATGAAGGGCAGGTAGTCGCCGGTGTCGCGCTGCTTGGCGCTGACGATGCCGGCGGTGACGGTGTTCTCCAGGCCGAAGGGCGAGCCGATGGCCAGCACCCATTCGCCCACCTTGAGCTTGCCCACGTCGCCCAGCTTCACGGCGGGCAATCCGGCTGCGTCGATCTTGACCACCGCCACGTCGGTGCGCTTGTCCAGGCCGATGACCTTGGCCTTGAACTCGCGCTTGTCGGTGAGCGTGACGATCAGTTCATCGGCGCCATCGACCACATGCGCATTGGTCATGACGAAGCCATCGGCACTGAGGATGAAGCCCGAGCCCACGCCGCGCTGCTGCTGCTCTTCGTCGGCGTTGTTGCCGCCGCGCGGCGTGTTGCCGCGCCCGCCGGGGTTGCCAGGGTTGCCCGGCATCGGAATGCCGAAGCGGCGGAAGAACTCCTCCATGCTGGGGTCCATGCCGCTCGGGCCACCGCGGCCGTTCGCGCGCTCGAGCGTGCGGATGCCCACCACCGAGGGGCCAACCTTCTCGACCAGCTCGGTGAAATCAGGCAGTGAGGCCGCCGCAGCCGCCGGCGCGGCCTGCACCGGCGCCACGGTGGGCAGCGCCAGCATCAGCGCGGCCGCCAGCGTCAGGCTGGCGCGGCGCGCGCGGGACAGGGAGAACTCCAACTTCGGCATCAATTCACCTCGTGTCACACCGTCAACGTCCACTCGCCGGCCTTCAGCGCCGGCGCTCGAACAGGGTCTCGAACTGCTGTGCCGTGGCCAGCGGTACCTCGCCGACCACGGTGAACCACCAGTCACCGCGGCGATTGGTCAGGGTCTGGGTGGCGCCCAGGTGGCTGCGCATGGGCTGGCGATGCCGCTGTGCATCGAAGCGCTCGATGAACACCGACACCTGCGCCAACCCGTCGGAGAACACCGCCTGCAGCACCGGCTCGGTGGTTTCGCGCTCGGCGGCGTCCAGCGGACGCCGTGTGCACGACACCAGCTGGAAGCCCGGCACGGCGCGCGCAATGCGCCAGCCTTCGGCCTCGGGCTCGGTCTTGATGGCTGGTGCCTGCACCACGCGGTAGCCATCGAGTTTGCGCATCGCGGCCAGCACCGGCTCGGCCGAGAAGCGGCCACCGATGCGCAGATCGGTGAAGGCCGTGGATTCAAGCACCTCACCATTGCGGCCCAGCAGATCGGCGCGCAGCAGCAAGCCGGTGTCGCGCTCGGCCCACAGGCGCTGGGCGAAACGCCACTCGTCGCGCGGCCTGAGCATCAGCACCTGGGCATCATGGCCGGCGATGCGGTCGGCGCCCATCGCACGCAGTTCGTATTGCTCGAGCACGCGCAGTCCGGCCAGGCGCGGCAGGGCCGGAAACTCGCTGACCGGATCGTCCTGTTCGGCCACCGCCAGCCGGCTGCCGGGCCAGACGGTGAGCAACTGCTCGTTGTGGCGGTATTGCAGCCGCGGCCGGCCGTCGAGCACCTCGATGCGCTCGACGCGCTGGCGCGCATCGCACACATGCAGCACGCGTGAGCTGGACACCACGCCGCCGGCCGAGAAGGTGAGCGTGCCCTGGTAGCTGCGCTGCTCCACCGCCTGCTGCGCACGCAGCAACCACTGCAGCGCCTCGTCGGCCGCCAGCGGCGCCGGCGTGGATGCCACCCGCGGGGCAGCGGGCTGCGCCGCGGCCAAGGGCGGCAGGCACAGCGCCGCCAGGCCAAGCCCCAGGGCCCGGCCGGCGCGGTGCAGCACGCCGCGGGCACGCACGCGCCGCACGCTCACCGCGTCTCGTAGACCACGGCCACCGGCGCACCGGCGTGATCGGGCGCGGCAATGCCGTTGGCCAGCTTGCGGTGGGCGGCGATGTAGCGGTCAAGCCGGGCATCGCGCACCATGGTCATCGTCACGCTGCCGCCGGGCACCGAGGCCGGCACGCCAAGGCTGCCATCCGCCGCGGTGGCCATCAGGCCGGTCTCGGCCGGAGCCAGCGGACCGGCCACGCGCATCACGCCCACCACACCGGCCACCATGACCACGCCCGCCGCCACCGCCAGGGGGCCAAAGCGCCGCGCGCCCCCGCGGCGCGGCAGCGGCGCAGCCGTGGCGACCAGCGCCACACCGTTGGCCACGGCGGGGCTGGCCGAGGCTTCGCGTGCCGTGGCGGGCAGCGGTGCCATCGGCACGGGCTCGACGGCCAGGCGGCCGCGCAGCCGATGCAGGAAGGCCTCGTCGCGCAGCGGCGTGCTGGCCAGATCCTCGGATCGCAGCACATCGCCGATCAGATGGTAGGTGTGCCAGGCTTCGCGCGCTTCGGGCTCGGCGCGCCAGTGGCCGCACGGCCCTCGCACGCCTTCGGCCGGCAGTTCTCCATCCATCAGCGACGACAGGGTTTCGCGCAGCGTGTTCGACGAATCCGACTTGCTCACCATGATCCTCGTTCGACTCCAGTTCGCTGCCCGGGAATGGCCCCGCGGCTGCTCGATGTTGTGCCCTGCATCATCAGGCCCCGCCTCACCAGCGCTCACCGTCGCGCGTGCCCAGCAAGGGCCGCAGCCGCTGCGCGATGGCTTCACGCGCGCGGAAGATGCGCGAACGCACCGTGCCGATGGGGCAGTTCATCAGGGCGGCAATCTCTTCGTAACTCAATCCTTCGATCTCGCGCAGCGTGATGGCCTGGCGCAGATCCTCTGACAAGGCCTCGATCGCCGCGTTCACCGTCTCGGCGATCTCCTTGCTGGCGAGCAGGGCCTCGGGGGTCTCGCCGTTGCTTAGTTCGGGTGTGCCGCGGGAAGTTTCATCCTCGTCGTCATTCACGCCGGCCAGCGCCGATTCGGTGAGCACCGGGTCGCGCCGAAGTTCCACCAGCGCCTTCTTGGCGGTGTTCACGGCGATGCGGTACAGCCAGGTATAGAAGGCGCTTTCGCCACGGAACTGCGGCATTGCGCGGTAGGCGCGGATGAAGGTCTCCTGCGCGATGTCCTGCACCAGATCGGTGTCACGCACCATGCGGGCGATCAGCCGCTCGATGCGGCGCTGGTACTTGACGACCAGCATCTCGAAGGCCGCCACGTCGCCCACGCGTGCGCGTTCGGCCAGCGGGGCATCGACGTCGTTGGGGTTCATCGCGGGCTGGCGGCGCAAGCCTTCAGGCGCTGGTCGGCCCAAGGCCGGCGCCGGCCGGTGCCGCATGGCCGGCATGATGCTGCAGGGCCACGCGCAGCGCATGCCAGTCGGCACCGGCTGCCCGCGCCCGGGCCACGGCCCAGGTGCAAGGCGCCGAGGGCGCGGCCGGCTGCAGACGCAGCAGCAGCCAGGGGCCGAGATCGATCTGCACCGACACCGCCAGCAGGTCCACGGCGCGCCCGGCCTCCACACAGGCCCAGGCCTGCCCGTTCCAGCGCAGGCGACGCGGCCGCTGCGGCAACCAACCCAGTGCCTGCCAGCGGCCCAGCACGGCCGCCGCCAGCAGGCCCAGCGCTGCCAGGCTCGGCCATGCCCATGCCGTTTGCTGTGGCCACCCCGGCAGCCAGGCACCCCAGGCATCGCGCCACGAGGCCACCCAGGCCATTAACGCCACCGCCGCCACCAAGTGCAGCAGCAGCACAGCGGCACGCTCGGCCCGGCCGGCGGCCAGGGCTGCGTCGACAATGGGGGCGGCGCGCATCCGGAGCGCCGGGGCGCGTCACGCGCGACGCAGGACCAGCGTGCCGTTGGTGCCGCCGAAGCCGAAGTTGTTCTTCACGGCCACATCGATCTTCATCTCGCGCGCGGTGTTGGCGCAGTAGTCCAGATCACACTCGGGATCCTGATTGAAGATGTTGATCGTGGGCGGCGACACCTGGTGATGGAGCGCCAGCGCCGTGAAGACGCTTTCGATGCCACCGGCGCCACCCAGCAGGTGGCCGGTCATGCTCTTGGTGGAATTCACCACCAGGCGCTTGGCATGGTCGCCAAACGCCAGCTTGATCGCATTCGTCTCGTTCAGGTCACCCAGCGGTGTGGACGTGCCGTGCGCATTGAGGTACTGCACGGCGTCGGCGTTGATGCCGGCATTGCGCAGTGCCGCCTTCATCGCGCGCTTGGGGCCGTCGACGTTGGGTGCCGTCATGTGGTAAGCGTCGGCGCCCATGCCGAAGCCGGCCAGCTCGGCATAGATCTTGGCACCGCGCTTTTTGGCGTGCTCGTACTCTTCGAGCACCATGACACCTGCGCCCTCGCCCAGCACGAAACCGTCGCGGTCCTTGTCCCAGGGCCGCGATGCGGTCTTGGGATCGTCGTTGCGACCCGACAGGGCACGTGCAGCGGCAAAGCCGCCGATGCCCAACGGCGACACGGTGCTCTCGGCACCGCCGGCGATCATCACGTCGGCGTCACCGTACTCGATCATGCGGCCAGCCTCGCCAATGCAGTGCAGGCCGGTGGTGCAGGCCGTCACGATGGCCAGGTTCGGCCCGGTGAAGCCGAAGCGGATCGAGATGTGGCCCGAGATCATGTTGATGATCGAGGCCGGCACGAAGAACGGGGAGATGCGGCGCGGGCCACGCTCCATGTAGTCCTTGTGGGACTCTTCGATGTTCGGCAGGCCGCCAATGCCGGAGCCGACGATGCAGCCGATGCGTTCGGCCGTCTCTTCGGTGAGCGCGTCGTTGGTGGGCAGGCCGGCGTCGCGCACGGCCTGGACCGCTGCCGCCATCCCGTAATGGATGAAGGTGTCCATGTGACGCGACTCCTTGCCGGGGATCCATTCCTCGACATTGAAGCCCTTGACCTCGCCGGCGAACCGGCAGGACAGCGCCGAGGCATCGAAACGGGTGACGTTGTCGATGCCCGAGCGGCCAGCGACCAGGTTGGTCCAGGCCTCAGACACGGAGTTGCCCACGGGACTGATCAGCCCCAGACCGGTGATGACGACGCGACGACGGGTCATGCTGCGCGGATCAGGCCTTCTGGTGCTTGACGGCGTAATCGATCGCCAGCTGCACCGTGGTGATCTTCTCGGCTTCCTCGTCGGGGATCTCG
>CAYPDO010000258.1:2128-6743 GCA_964409495.1 uncultured Bordetella sp. | reverse complement strand
GCGGCGGCCGCTGGGTGGACCCTGCCTTTGCCGGAGTGCTTGCCGTGACCCGAGTTCTTCCACCACTGCTGCTGTGGCTGGCCTGCGCTGCGGCGCATGGCGCAGACAGCGCGCCGATCGCCCCCACGCCCGAACGCCAGCGCGCGCTGGTGCGCATGGTGCGGCAGGACTGCGGCTCCTGCCACGGCATGCGCCTGAGCGGCGGCCTGGGCCCGGCGCTCACGCGCGAGGCCCTGGCCGACAAGCCGCTGACCTTTCTGGCCAGCACCATCTTCCATGGCCGGCCGGGCACACCGATGCCCGGCTGGCGCGCCCTGCTCAGCGAGGACGAGGCGAGCTGGATTGCCCAGCGGCTCGCGGCAGGCTTTCCCGAGGAGGCGCCGCGATGAAGCGCCGTTCGATGCTCTCGCTGGCCGCGGCCGGCGCCCTGCCCGCGTTCGGCGCTCTGAGCGGCTGTGCCGCGGCGCCGCTGGCCATGGTCGCGCCACCGCCTGCGTCATTGCCTGCGCCTGCGCTCATCGGCACCGGCGACCTGGGCGTGGTGATCGAGCGCGCCCGCGGCACGCTGGCCATCGTCAACACCACCCAGCGCCGCGTGCTGGCCAAGGTGCCGGGCCTGGGTGATCTGTCGCATGCCTCGGTGGTGTTCTCTCGCGATGGCCTGTTCGCCTATGTGTTCGGCCGCGACGGCGGGCTCAGCCAGGTGAACCTGCTCACGCAGCGCATCCAGGCCCGTGTGATGCAGGCCGGCAATGCCATCGGCGGCGCCATCAGTGCCGATGGCACGCTGGTGGCGGCACAGAACTACACGCCCGGTGGCGTGAAGGTGTTCGATGCGCGCACGCTGGCGCTGGTGGCCGACATCCCCGCTGAACATGCGCCGGGCCAACGGTCCCGCATCGTCGGCCTGGTCGATCTGCCGGGCCGGCGCTTCGCCTTCAGCCTGTTCGATGCCGACGCGATCTGGATCGCCGACCTGTCGGCAGACCCGGCCCACCCACAGATCACCCGGCTGCCGAACATTGGCCGCCAGCCCTATGACGCGCTGGTCACGCCCGATGGCCGCCACTACCTCGCCGGCCTGTTCGGCGAGGACGGCCTGGCCCTGGTGGACCTGTGGGCGCCGCAGCCGCAGGCGCGCCGCATCCTGGCCGGCTACGGCCGCGGCCAGCAGCCGCTGCCGACATACAAGATGCCGCACCTGCGCGGCTGGGCGGTGGCCGGCCGCCATGCCTACCTGCCGGCCATCGGCCGCCACGAACTGCTGGTGGTCGACACCGCCAGCTGGCAGGAGGTGGGCCGCATCCCGGTGGCCGGCCAGCCGGTGTTCGCGATCGCGCGGCCCGACGGCCGCCAGGTGTGGGTGAACTTCGCGCTGCCCGATTACCACCGCGTGCAGGTCATCGACACGCCCAGCCAGACCATCGTCGACACGCTGACACCCGGCAAGGCCGTGCTGCACATGGAGTTCTCGCCGCGCGGCGAGCAGGTGTGGATCAGCTGCCGCGACGACCACCGCGTGGTGGTCTACGACACCCAGCACCGCACGCCGCTGGCCACGCTGGCGCTGGATGCGCCCAGCGGCATCTTCTTCACCGCGCGCGCTGCGCGCATGGGGTTCTGAGCCATGCACGACCCTCTGTCCCTGCTGAACCCCTGGCAGCAGCGCTTTCCGCTTGAGCGCCGGCCCTTTGCCGCCGTGGCCGCGGCCACCGGCCGCGACGAGACCGCAGTCATCGCCGCCTACCGCGCCATGCACGCGAACGGCATGCTCAGCCGCATCGGCGGCGTGTTCAGCCAGGGCGCTGGCGGCGCCGCGCTGCTGGCCGGCATGCAGGTGCCGGCCGCACGGCTGGAGGCGGTGGCCGCCATCGTCTCGGCCCACCCCGGCGTGAACCACAACTACGCGCGCGAGCACGCCTTCAACCTGTGGTTCGTGATGACCGGCCGCGACGCCGCCGCGGTGGATGATGGGCTGGCCGGCATCGCCCGCGACACCGGCCTGCCGGCGGTGGCACTGCGCATGCGCCGCGCCTACCACATCAACCTGGGTTTCGACCTGGGCAGCGGCGGCCCGGGCCCCGCCGCAGTGCCGCCGCAGCCCGGCCCGCCGCACCGCGCCCCGGCGGCGGTGGACGATGCCGAGCGGCCGCTGGCCGCGCTGGTGGAAGACGGCCTGCCGCTGCTGCCCCAGCCCTACGATGCCTGGGCCCAGGCGCTGGGCTGCAGCCCTGAAGCGGTGCTGGCCACGCTGGCGCGCTGGCTGGCGCAAGGCAGCTTGCGCCGCTTCGGCACCGTGGTGCGCCACCACGAGCTGGGCTTCGGCGCCAATGCCATGGCCGTGTTCGACGTGCCCGACGCGCAGGTGGATGCCTGCGGCCAGGCGCTGGCGCGCCAGCCCGGCATCACGCTGGCCTATTGCCGCGAACGTGCGCCGGGCTGGCGCTACAACCTGTTCTGCATGGTGCATGGGCGCGACCGCGCCACCGTGCAGCAGGTGCTGGCGCGCGTGCGGCCGGCCTGCGGCCTGGCCGCGTGGCCGCAGGCGGTGCTGTTCTCGTGCCGGCGCTTCAAGCAGACCGGGGCGCGGCGCTTTCGCGATCTGCCTGCGGCGGCCCACGCCCACCAGCCCATCCTGGCGCAGGAGCTGCTCGATGTGCCGGCCTGAACCGATCGACCCCGCCGACCTGATGCTGATCGCGCGCCTGCACGGCGGCCTGCCGCTGAGCGACCGGCCCTTTGCCGACCTGGCCGCCGACCTGGGCTGCAGCGAGGCAGCGCTGATCGAGCGCCTGCGCCGGCTGCTGGCCCAGGGCGTGCTGACGCGCTTCGGCCCGCTGTTCCAGATCGAGCGCGCCGGCGGCCGCTTCGTGCTGTGCGCGATGGCCGTGCCCGAGCCGCGCTTCGACGCCGTGGCCGCCAGCGTGAACGGGCACGACGAGGTGGCCCACAACTACCGCCGCGAGCATGCGCTGAACATGTGGTTCGTGGTGGCCACCGACAGCCCGGCGGCGGCCGATGCGGTGATCGCCGCCATCGAGGCCGAGACCGGCCTGCGCGTGCTGGCCTTCCCGAAGGAACGCGAGTACTTCGTCGAGCTGCGCCTGCCGCTGACCGCCCCGGCCGCCACGGCCGGCCTGCCCCACCGGCCCGCTGGAGATGCCGTCCATGACCCTGTCTGATGTCGACCGTGCGCTGATCGCCGCCACCCAGGGCGGCCTGCCGCTGGTGCCGCGCCCCTACGAGGCGGTGGGCGCGGTGCTGGGGCTGTCAGGCGAGCAGGTGCGCGCGCGCCTGGGCCAGATGCTTGAACAAGGCCTGGTGCGCCGCATCGGCGCGGTGCCCAACCACTACCGCCTGGGCTACACCGCCAACGGCATGACCGTGTGGGATGTGGACGATGCACTGGTCGACGAGCTGGGCGACCGCGTGGGCGCCCTGCCCGGTGTGAGCCACTGCTACCGCCGCCCGCGCCGTCTGCCCGACTGGCCCTACAACCTGTTTGCCATGGTGCACGGCCGCAGCCGCGCCGAGGTCGAGCGCCAGACCCTGGCCATCCACTGCCTGCTGGGGCCGGCCTGCCGCAGCCACGACATCCTGTATTCCAGCGCCATCCTCAAGAAGACGGGCCTGCGCCTGAAGGAGATCTGACCATGTTCCGCATCTCGCAGATCCTGCGCGACCTGGCCCAGGCCGAGCGCAGCGGCCGCCACCCGGCGGCCAGCCGCCGCGCGCCGGCGGCCACGGCAGGCCCGGCCGCCCGCGGCCCGGTGGTGATCTGGAACCTGATCCGCCGCTGCAACCTCAGCTGCAAGCACTGCTATGCGCTGTCGGCCGACCACGACTACGCCGGCGAGCTGAGCACCGACGAGGTGTTCACGGTGATGGACGACCTGAAGGCCTTCGGCGTGCCGGTGCTGATCCTCTCCGGCGGCGAACCGCTGATGCGGCCCGACATCCATGCCATTGCCGCGCGTGCCAAGGCCATGCGCTTTTATGTGGGCCTGTCGACGAACGGCACGCTGATCGACGCGGCGCAGGCTGACCGCATCGCCGCGCTGGGCCTGGACTACGTGGGCATCAGCCTGGACGGCCTGCGCGACACGCACGACCGGTTCCGCCGGCTGCCGGGCGCCTTCGACCGCAGCCTGGCCGCCGTGCGCCTGCTGCACGCACGTGGCGTGAAGCTGGGCCTGCGCTTCACGATGACGGCGCTGAACGCCCACGACTTGCCGGCCCTGCTGCAGCTGATGCGCGACGAGCGGATCGACAAGTTCTACTTCTCGCACCTGAACTACGCCGGCCGCGGCAACATCCACCGCGGCCAGGACGCCCAGCACCGCGCCACGCGCGACGCGCTCGACCTGCTGTTCGCCCACGCCTGGGCCGCGGCCCGCGATGGCCGCGAAGAAGACTATGTGACCGGCAACAACGATGCCGACGGCCCCTACCTGCTGCAGTGGGTGGCCGCGCAGCTGCCGGCGCTGCATGCACGCTTTGGCGACGCGATGCATGCGCAGCTGCGGGCCTGGGGCGGCAATGCCTCGGGCGTCAACGTGGCCAACATCGACAACCTGGGCCGCGTGCATCCCGACACCATGTGGTGGCACCACAC
>CAYPDO010000258.1:0-2118 GCA_964409495.1 uncultured Bordetella sp. | reverse complement strand
TTCTCGGCGCTGTGGACAGACCTGTCCGATCCGCTGCTGGCCGGGCTGAAGCAGCACCCGCGCCCGGTGCGGGGCCGCTGCGCCGGCTGCCGGCACCTGGCCATCTGCAACGGCAACACCCGCGTGCGGGCCCAGCAGGTCACCGGCGATGCCTGGGCCGAAGACCCGGGCTGCTACCTCAGCGACGAGGAGATCGGCGTGTGCGGCGGCGCGGCGCGCGTGGCCACCACGCCCTTCAGCGCACGGCGGCCGCTGGCGCGCATTGCCGTGGTGGCGGCCCCATGAGCGCGCCGGGCCGCTCCCAAGCGCTCATCCCGCAGCGCGCAGCGCGGAGGGTAGTCCCATGAGCCCGCCGGGCCGCCCCAAGGGCGAATACCGGATGGCGCCGCCTGAAGGTACCCCCATGAGCCGGCGCCCGCTGCGCCACCTGCCGGGGCTGGTACTGGCGGCGGGCATCGGCCTGCTGCCGGGCCTGGCCGCGCAGGCCGCGCCCGAGCCTGCCGCGCTGTATCAGCAGCACTGCGCCAGCTGCCATGGCACACAGCGCACCGGCGGCATGGGCCCGGCCCTGCTGCCCGAGAGCCTGGAGCGCCTGCGCCCGGCCGAGGCCGTCAAGACCATCGCCCAGGGCCGCCGGGCCACGCAGATGCCCGGCTTCCAGCCCGTGCTGGCGGCCGACGAGATCGCCGCGCTGGCCGCCTACATCCGCACACCGGTGCAGCCCAGCCCGCGCTGGGGCGCCGACGACATCCGCGCCAGCCGCGTGGCCACGGTCGATGCGGCCACGCTGCCGGACCGGCCGCTGTGGAAGGCCGACCCGATGAACCTGTTCGTCGTGGTGGAAGGCGGCGACCACCATGTCAGCATCGTCGATGGCGATCGCTTCACCGTGCTGCACCGCTTCGCCAGCCGCTATGCGCTGCATGGCGGCCCCAAGTTCACGCCCGATGGCCGCCATGTGTTCTTCGGCTCGCGCGACGGCTGGATCAGCAAGTTCGACCTCTACAGCCTGCAGGTGGTGGCCGAGGTGCGCGCCGGCCTGAACATGCGCAACGTGGCGGTGTCGGGCGACGGGCGCTGGGTGCTGGCGGCCAACTACTTTCCGCACACGCTGTCGCTCTTCGACGCGCAACTGAACCTGGTGCAGACCTACGCCGCCACCTCGCTGGACGGCAAGGCCAGCTCGCGCGTCTCGGCGGTGTACGACGCGGCGCCGCGCAAGAGCTTCATCGTCGCGCTGAAGGACATCGCCGAGCTCTGGGAGATCAGCTACGACCCCCAGGCCGAGCCCATCCACGACGGCCTGGTGCACGACTACCGGATGGGCGAGGCCCTGGCCAGGCCCGGCACCCTGGGCGTGCGCCGCACACCGCTGGACGAGCCGCTGGACGACTTCTTCTTCGACCCGGGCTACCGCCATGTGCTGGGCGCCACACGGCCGCGCGAGGACGGCAGGCCCAGCGCCCAGGTGGTGAACCTGGACGTGCGCCGCAAGATCGCCGAACTGCCCATTGCCGGCATGCCGCACCTGGGCTCGGGCATCACCTTCCAGCGCGAGGGCCGCACGCTGCTGCTGAGCCCCAACCTGAAGGACGGCGCGCTGGATGTCATCGACATCGGCGGGCCGGACGGCCGGGGCGGCCCCGGCGCCTGGCAGCGCGTCAAGACCATCGCCACACCGGGCCCCGGCTTCTTCGTGCGCAGCCACGAGGCCACGCCCTATGCCTGGGCCGACTCGATGATGAGCCCGCGGGCGCGCGACACGCTCAGCATCGTCGACAAGCGCACGCTGGAAGTGGTGGCCCAGGTGCGCGAGCCCGGCAAGACCCTGGCCCACATCGAGTTCACCAAGGACGGTCGCCACGCACTGGCCAGCGTGTGGGAGATGGACGGCGCACTGATCGTCTACGACGCCGCCACCTTCCAGGAGATCAAGCGCCTGCCGATGCGCAAGCCGGTGGGCAAGTACAACGTGTTCAACAAGATCACGCGCTCGGAGGGCACCTCGCATTGAAAAAGGGGCCTCGCGGCCCCTTGTCAAGGTGCAGCCCAGCGGCCGGGTTCACCGGCCGCTGCCGCTCACTTGGCGAGCTTGAACACCCACATCGAGCCACCTTG
>CAYPDO010000257.1:2991-6757 GCA_964409495.1 uncultured Bordetella sp. | reverse complement strand
GCCTTGGATCGCAAGCTGCTGCGCGATCTGCGCCTGATGTGGAGCCAGGCGCTGACCATCGCGCTGGTGGTGGCCAGCGGCATCGGCGGCTTTCTCACCAGCCTGTCGGCGGTGGAGTCGCTGGACGATGCGCGCGAGGCCTATTACGCCCACGGCCGGTTTGCCGACGCCTTTGCCACGGTCAAGCGCGCGCCGCTGGCGCTGGCCGAGCGGCTGCGCGCCGTGCCCGGCGTGGCCGATGTGCAGACCACCATCGAGCAGGTGGTGCGCATCACCGTGCCCGGCAGTGGCGACCCGGTGCTGGGACAGCTGATCGGCATGGACCGGCGCAATCCGCCGCGGTTGAACCGGGTCACCGTGGTGGCCGGGCGCGGGCTACAGGCGCTGGGCGATGGGGACAGCGCCAATGGCAGCGCGCCAGGCGATGGTGCGGTGATCGAGGCCTTGGTGAGCCAGGGCTTCGCCCAGGCGCGCAGCCTGCACCCGGGTGCGCAGGTGCAGGCCCTGGTCAACGGCCGGCTGCGCACGCTGCGCATCGTGGGCTGGGCGCTGTCGCCCGAGTACATCTTTGCCGGCCTGTTCGGCATGCCTGACCAGCGTGGCTTCGGCGTGTTCTGGGTCGACCATGATGCGCTGGCCGCGGCCTACGACATGGCCGGCGCTTTCAACCGCGCTGCCGTTCGCCTGGCACCGGCCGGTGCGCGCACGGTGAGCGAGCGCGCGGTGCTCGACGGCATGGCCGCGCTGCTGGCGCCTTATGGTGGCAGCGAGCCGCTGGGCCGCGCGCACCAGATCTCGCACGCCATGCTCGACAACGAGATCAACGAGCAGCGCGTGCTGGGCACCGTGCTGCCGTCGATCTTTCTCGCCGTGGCGGCCTTCCTGCTCAACGTGGTGGTCAGCCGCCTGGTAGCCACGCAGCGCGAGCAGATCGCGGCGCTCAAGGCCCTGGGCTACCCCAACACCACCATTGCCCGCCACTACCTGCAGCTGGTGGGCCTGATTGCGCTGGCCGGCCTGGGCCTGGGTGTGGCGCTGGGCCACTGGCTGGGCGGGCTGCTGATGGGCCTGTATGGCGAGGTGTTCCACTTTCCGGCTTTTGCGCACCGGGTCGATCCGGCCCTGGTGCTGCTGGCCGGCGGCATCACGCTGGCCACCGCGGTGGCGGGCACGCTGAGCGCCATCCTGGCCACGGTGCGGCTGACCCCAGCCGAGGCCATGCGGCCACCGTCGCCCGGGCACTTCAAGCCCACGCTGGCCGAGCGCCTGGGCTTCACACGTTTGACGCCGGCACTGCGCATGGTGTTGCGCAACATGGAGCGCAAGCCGCTGCGCACGGGCCTGGGCATCGTGGGCGTGGCGGCAGCGGTGGCCATCGTGGTGATGGGCAACTTCTTCCGCGACGCCATCGGCCTGATCGTCGACACCGAGTTCACGCTGAAGATGCGCAGCGATGTCTCGGTGTGGATGGTGGAGCCGGTGGACGACCGCCTGGCGCTGCAGCTGGCGCGGCTGCCGGGCGTGCTGGCGGTGGAGAGCACGCGCTTCGTCGAGGGCACGCTGGTCTCGGGCCACCGGCGCGAGCGCATCCTGGTGCGCGGCATGCCCGACGTGCCCGATCTCTACCGCGTCGTCGATGTCGATGGCCAGGTGGCGCTGCCCTCGGACGCCGGCCTGCTGCTCACCGACCGCCTGGCCGAGAAGCTGGGCGTGCGCGTGGGCGATGTGGTGCAGCTCACGCTGCCGCAGGGCCGGCGCCGCGCGCTGCAGCTGCCGGTGGACGGCCTGGTGCGCGAGATGATGGGCCTGAACGCCTACATCCGCCGCGACGCGCTGAACCGCGCGCTGGGCGATGGGGATCTGTCCAGCGGCTTCGTCATCAGCCTGGAGCGCGGGCGCGAGGCCGAGTTCCTGGCCGCCACGCAGAAGCTGCCGGCCGTCAGCGGCGCCTTCAGCAAGGCCACGATGCTGCGCAACATGCAGGAGATCACCGCGCGCAACATCCGCATCATGAGCAGCGTGCTCACCGCGTTTGCCAGCGTCATCGCGGTGGGCGTCGTCTACAACAATGCACGCATCGCGCTGGCCGAGCGCGCCTGGGAACTGGCCAGCCTGCGCGTGCTGGGCTTCACGCGCGGCGAGGTCACGGCCCTGCTGCTGGGCGAGATGGCGCTGCAGATCGCCGTGGCGCTGCCGCTGGGCATGCTGATGGGCCGCGGCCTGGTGGGGCTGACGGCGCAGCTGCTCAAGAGCGACCAGTTCTACTTTCCGGTGGTGATCTCGCCCGCCACCTATGCCACGGCCGCGCTGGCCGTGGTGCTGGCGGCGCTGGCCAGTGCCGCCGTGGTGCGCCGGCGCATCCACCGCATCGACATGGTCTCGGCGCTGAAAACCCGGGACTGAACCCGCCAAGAGCACAAGGCATGACACGCAACACCCGCATCACGATCGCCGTGGCCGGCCTGGCCACGCTGGGCCTGCTGGCCTGGGCCTTTGCGCCGCGCCCGCTGGCGGTGGAGGTGGCCACGGTGGCCTTGGGGCGCTACGAGCAGGCCGTGGTGGAAGACGGCCGCACCCGCCTGCGCGACCGCTATGCCATCACCGCGCCATTGGCCGGGCGGCTGGCGCGCATCACGCTGCGCGAGGGCGATGCGGTGGTGGCCGGCCAGCTGCTGGCCGAGATCACGCCGCAGCCCGCGCCGATGCTCGATGCGCGCACCCGTGCCGAGCTGCAGGCGCGCGAGGCCACGGCGCGTGCCGCTGTGCAGCGCGCGGTGGCCGGCGTGGGCCAGCAGAAGGTGGCGCTGGCCCAGGCGAAATCCGATCTGGTGCGCAGTGAGCAGCTGGCGCAGCAGGGCTTCGTGGCGCCCACCAAGCTCGACAGCGACCGGCTCGCGGTGCAGGCCGCCCAGCAAGGCCTGGCCGCGGCCGAGCAGGCCCAGCATGTGGCCGAGCATGAGGTGCGGCAGGCCCAGGCCGCGCTGCTGGCCAGCGCGCCGCTCGGCGCGGCGCCCGGCATGCCCTTCGTGCTGCGCGCGCCGGTGGCCGGCCGCGTGCTGAAGCTGGCGCAGGCCAGCGAGACCACGGTGGCCCCGGGCACGCTGCTGCTGGAGCTGGGTGACACCGCGCGGCTGGAGATCGTGGCCGAGCTGCTGACCACCGAGGCCCTGCCGCTGGCCGCCGGCGCGCCGGTGCGCATCGACCGCTGGGGCGGCCCCGGCGAGCTGCAGGCGCGCGTGCGCCAGGTCGAGCCGGCCGGCTTCACCAAGGTGTCGTCGCTGGGCGTGGAAGAGCAGCGCGTGAAGGTGCTGATCGACCTGAGCAGCCCGCCCGAGCAGTGGCGTGCGCTGGGCGATGGCTACCGCGTGGGCGTGCGCATCCTCACCCAGCAGCGCGACGGCGTGCTGCTGGTGCCGGTGAGCGCCGTGTTCCCGCCCCCCGGACAGCCGGCGGTCAGCGGCCAGGCCGCGGTGTTTGTGCTGGCCGACGGCCGCGCCCGTCTCAAGACCATCACCCTGGGCGGCCGCAATGGCCAGCAGGCCTGGGTGAGCAGCGGCCTGTCCGAAGGCGAGACGGTGATCGTCTACCCGCCGGCGGCGGTGGCCGAGGGTGTGCGGGTGAAGGCGAGGGTGGTGCCTACGCAGTCTTCGGGAGGCTGAGCCAATCTGGCGCTGCAGCGCAGCGCTAGCATGCGGCACATCATGCGATTCGAAGGCACCCTCACGCGCTGGGATGACACGCGCGGCTTCGGCTTTCTGGAATCCAC
>CAYPDO010000257.1:0-2891 GCA_964409495.1 uncultured Bordetella sp. | reverse complement strand
TGGCTGTATGTCGGCGCCAGCGTGCTGGCCTTCGTGCTCTACGCGGTGGACAAATCTGCCGCCGAGCGCGGCGACTGGCGCGTGTCCGAGAGCAACCTGCACCTCGTGGCGCTGGCCGGCGGCTGGCCGGGGGCGCTGCTGGCCCAGCAATGGTTGCGGCACAAGACCGTCAAGGCCAGTTTCCGCAGCACGTTCTGGGGTACGGTGCTGGCCAATGTGGCGGCGTTCGTCGGTGGCAGTGCCTGGCTGGCACGTCAGGCGGGTGGCTGAACCAGCCGTTCAGATCGGCACCGCCTCATGCGTCAGCAGCTTGTAGGCCAGGCCCGGCAGCCCGGCCGGCTGGAACGGCTGCCAGTGGCCCTCGGGCTGAGCCAGGCGGTCGGCCACCACGCACATCACCATCGCGTTGAAGCCCAGGCCGGTGTGGCTGCCCGCCACGCGGATGTTCTCCACCTGCGTGTCGGGGCCGTCCACCGTGGCCTCCTGCGGCGGCACCACGCCGTCGCTGATCGAGTACAGGCAGCTGATCGGCACCGGCGGCAGCTGGCGCTCGCGCAGCTGCTTCACGCGCGGCTGCATCACATGCACCTCGGGGCCCATCGGGTGGGCGATCAGCCGGTACAGCGCCTTCACCAGCGGCGGTGAGCGGCTGCCCTCGGGATCGACGCTGACCGGGCTGCCCAGCGTGATGACCTGGCGCACGCATTCGCTGGCCTGCAGCGCGCCGTACATCGAGAACACGCCGCCCAGGCTCCAGCCCACCAGGCTGACGGTGCGTCCGGTCTTGTGGTGCAGGAAGCGGATCTTCTTTTCCAGCGCATCGGCGTGGCGGCGCTGGAAGCCGATGTTGCGGCCCAGGCCCCAGGTCTGCACGTCGTAGCCGCGGCCGCGCAGGAACAGCTTCAGCGCCACCAGCGTGCCCTCGTCGGCCATGAAGCCGGGCAGCAGCAGCACCGGGTGGCCATCGCCCGGCCGGGCACCGGCCAGCAGCGGCCAGGCCCACGGCAGCATGGCCATCTCCAGCAGCGCGCGCCACTCGATCAGCGAGTGCAAGGTGTGCGGCGCGCCGCGGTGCGGGTGTCGGGTGGCCATCAGGGGAAGCCTCGGCTGTGCAGACATCACGAATTGTCCGCCCCGGCCTGGGGCGTCCGTCGGGAGAGCTGTCTAGAGGAATCCCTGCAAATCGGCCCTGCAGGCGCAGCGCATGCAGGCCTGGCGTCGCCTGCGCGACAGCCGGATCAGGCCGGATCAGGCCGGACAATGGGCCGATGTCCGAGACCCCGGCCACGCCCGCTGCATCCGCCGGCCCACCGCCGCCCGCGCTGCAGGCCGCCGAGGCCTGGTTTGCCAGGCGCGGCTGGGTGCCGTTCGCCTTCCAGCGCGAGGTGTGGGCGGCCTGTGCCGAGGGCCGCAGCGGCCTGCTGCACGCCACCTCCGGCGCCGGCAAGACCTACGCCGTGGGCCTGGGTGCCGTGCTGCGGGCGGCGGCGCTGGGCGCGCCGATGGCGGCCGCCGGCACCGGCAAGGCTGCTGATGCCGCACCGCCGCTGGGTTTGCTCTGGATCACGCCGATGCGCGCGCTTGCAGCGGATACGCAACGCGCGCTGGCCGCGCCGCTGGCCGATCTGGCCCCGGCCTGGACGCTGGGCCTGCGCAGCGGCGACACCTCCAGCGCCGAGCGCGCGCGGCAGGACCGGCGCCTGCCCACCGCCCTGGTCACCACACCCGAATCGGCCACGCTGCTGCTCACCAAGGCCGACGCCAAGGCCCTGCTGCGCGGCGTGCACACGGTGGTGGTGGACGAGTGGCACGAGATGGTGGGCAACAAGCGCGGCGTGCAGGTGCAGCTGGCGCTGGCGCGGCTGCAGGCCTGGAACCCGAAGCTGGTGGTGTGGGGTCTGTCGGCCACGCTGGGCAACCTGCAGCAGGCCATGGCCATGCTGCTGGGCCCGAAGGCCCGCCGCCCGGCACCGCGCCTGGTGCGCGGGCGCGTCGACAAGGCGCTGGTCATCGACACGCTGCTGCCGGCCCAACCCGGCCGCTTCTCCTGGGGTGGCCACCTGGGGGCGCAGATGCAGCAGCCGGTGGCCGACGAGATCGCCCGCACTGCCGCCGGCGGTGGCAGCACGCTGGTCTTCACCAATGTGCGTTCGCAGGCCGAGGCCTGGTACCAGCTGCTGCTGGCCCAGCGCCCCGAATGGGCGGGCGAGATCGCGCTGCACCACGGCTCGCTGGACAAGGGCGTGCGTGAATGGGTGGAGGCGGGCCTGAAGGCTGGCACGCTGAAGGCCGTGGTGGCCACCTCGTCGCTCGATCTGGGGGTGGACTTCCTGCCGGTCGAGCGCGTGCTGCAGATCGGCTCGGCCAAGGGCGTGGCGAGGCTGCTGCAGCGCGCCGGCCGCTCGGGCCACCAGCCGGGCCGGCCCAGCCGCATCACCCTGGTGCCCACCAACACGCTGGAGCTGTTCGAGGCCGTGGCCGTGCGCCGCGCCGTGGCCGCCGGCCGCGTGGAGCCGCGCCATGCGCCCGAGCAGCCGCTGGATGTGCTGGTGCAGCACCTGGTGACCGTGGCGCTCGGCGGTGGCTTTGCCGCCGATGCGCTATACGACGAAGTGCGCCGCGCCTGGAGCTACCGCGCGCTGCCACGCGAGGCCTTCCAGTGGGCGCTGGATTTCGTGGTGCGCGGTGGCGAATCGCTGGGCGCCTACCCCGAGTACCACCGCGTGGTGCTGCGCGACGGCCTGTACCGCGTGGTGGACCGCGGCATTGCGCTGCGCCACCGGCTGCAGGTGGGCACCATCGTCGGCGAGAGCAGCATGCTGGTGAAGTGGTTCTCGTCGGCCGGGATGGGTGGAACCCTGGGCCAGATCGAGGAGGGCTTCATCGCCCGG
>CAYPDO010000256.1:0-6777 GCA_964409495.1 uncultured Bordetella sp. | reverse complement strand
TGGCCTGCCCGGAGGGACTCGAACCCCCGACCTGCTGCTTAGAAGGCAGCTGCTCTATCCAGTTGAGCTACGGGCAGATGCACGGCCGGCGGCGCATGCACCCAATGGCCGGCGCTGACGGCGGCCGCATTGTAGGTGGCGCCACCTGCGGCCCTTGCCGGGCCGGGGCCGGCGCCCAAGCCGCATCTGCTGGCCTGCGGTTGCACGCTTCTTGCGTGATGTCGTGCGCGCCTGGCCGCGCCTGGCCGCGCATTTGCGGGCCCAGCCGGCCGGCGGTGCGGGTGTCCAATGCCGGGGCGTCGGACGATGCCGGCGCCAACCACAAGGTCTGGGTGAATTCAAGAAGGGGGATTGCGCAATGCTCACGACAAAGAAGCTGCTGAACACGCTGTATGCCGCGGCGCTGGGGCTCTGCCTGCAACTGCCGGCAGGCGCCGCGCACGCTGCGGCGCAACTGGCACCGTCCGCCGTCGGACTGGCCGGGGTGGATTTCGATGCCACCGTGCTGGTGGGCGGTGAAATCTCGCGCATCGATTTCGGTGCGCCGGGTGACGATGGTGCCGCCAGCTGGCAGGAGCACGGCTTCCTGATCATCGACCAGGCCATGCAGTCGGGCAGCCTGCAGACGCCGGCCGGCCTGGGCAGCGACTACACGCTGTTCATCACCTTCGATCTGCTGGGCGTGCAGCCGGCAGCTGCGCCTGGCTACACCGTCAGCGCGGCGGTGTCGATGTTTGCGGCGCAAGGCCGCTCGGTGTTCGGCTTCGACGACCAGGGTGTGGCGGTGGCCACGCACCAGCACACGCCGCAATTGGTGGCCAGCCTCACCCAAGCGCAGCTGTTCACCTACAGCTATGCCGACCCCGCGTTCGGCGGCGCGCCCGCGCTGGGTGCGCAGCTCAGCGGCTTGCTGGTGCCGGCCAGCGGCGTCGATTTCCTGTCGGGGGCGGTGCAGGTGTCGGGCGTGTTCTACCACCCGTTCCCCGGTCTGGCGTTCACCAACGGTGGTGCCAGCGTGCTGATCACCGGCGGCCTCGACACGCTGACGCTGACCCCGGTGCCCGAGCCGGCCGTGCAGGTGCTGTGGTTGTGCGGCGCCGGGCTGCTCGGCTGGCGGCGCCTGCGCGCGCGCGGGCTGCCCAGGGCTGCATCGGCCCCCTCGGCCTGATCTGCCGCATCGGCCGTGCCGGCCTGCGGCAGCTGGCCGGCCTGGCCGCGCGGGCGGCTGGCGTACAGTGCCGGCAGACATGAAACGCCGGAGCCCACCCGTTGTCTGAGCTGCGCCGTGCCGACCGGCTCGATGCGCTGCGGGGCGCTGCCATCGTGTGGATGGTGGGCTACCACTTCGCGTTCGATCTCAACCATTTCGGCTGGCTGCCGGAGGTTCAGGATGTCTACCGCGATCCGCTGTGGACCCGCCAGCGCACGGCCATCGTCAGCCTGTTCCTGCTGTGTGCCGGGCTGGGTCAGGCGCTGGCTGCGGTGGGCGGGCAGGGCTGGCCGCGCTTCTGGCGCCGCTGGGCCCAGGTGGCCGGCTGCGCGCTGGCCGTGTCGGCCGGCTCGGCGCTGATGTTTCCGCGCAGCTGGATCAGCTTCGGCGTGCTGCATGGCATGGCCGTGATGCTGCTGCTGGTGCGTGCGGCTGCGGCGCTGGCGCCCGGGCGCACGGCCTGGCTGTGGCCGGCCGGGGCGCTGGCGCTGGCCCTGCCGCAGGGCCTGGCCCATGCGTTCTTCGACAGCCGGCTGACCAACTGGGTGGGCCTGGTGACGCGCAAGCCGGTCACCGAGGACTGGGTGCCGGTGCTGCCCTGGCTGGGCGTGATGCTGTGGGGTGTGGCCGCCGGCCACTGGCTGCAGGCGCGGCGGCCCGACTGGCTGTTCGGCGCCGCGCCGCGCTGGAGTGCGCCACTGCGCTGGCTGGGCCAGCGCCCGCTCACCGTGTACATGCTGCACCAGCCGCTGCTGATCGGCGCGCTGCTGGCCGCCGGCACGCTGCGGCGCTGAGCGCCCGACCAGCCGCACCGCCATGGGCCAGCCGCTCGACCCCGACATCGGCCAGGCGCTGGCCCTGGTGGTCGATGGCAATCCGGCGTCGCGGCGCACGCTGGGCAACATGCTGCGCGAGTTCGGTGTGCGGCGCATCGAGCAGGCGGTGCGGCCGCAGGATGCCCGCGCCATGCTCGAGATCCGGCCCTTCGACATCGTGCTGTGCGACTACCACTTCCCCGGCGAGGGCATGAACGGCCAGGAGCTGATGGACGATCTGCGCCAGTCGGGCATCCTGCCGTTGCGCACGGTGGTGGTGATGATCTCGGGCGAGGCCGACTACGGCCATGTGGCCGAGGCCGCCGAGGTGGCGCTGGATGCCTACCTGCTCAAGCCCCACACCGCCGAGGCCTTGCGCCTGCGCCTGGCCCAGGCGCGCGAGCGCAAGCGCGCGCTGGCCGACGTGTTTGCGCTGATCGCAGACCAGCAGTTCCAGCAGGCCGCCGAACTGGCCCAGGCGCGTGCCGACGAACATGGCATCGCCTGGCTGCAGGCCGCGCGCATCGGCGCCGATCTGTGGCTGCGCCTGGGCCGGCCGGCTGAATCGATGCGCCTGCTCGAGGCGGTGGTGGCCAATGGCGCGCTGCCCTGGGCGCGCCTGGGCCTGGCGCGGGCGCAGACCGAGGCCGGTTCGGTGTTCCAGGCGCGGCGCACGCTGGAGGGCCTGATCGGCGACCAGCCCGGCTACGCCGATGCCTATGACGTGATGGGCCGCGTGCAGTTCGAGCAAGGCGATGTGGCCGCGGCCATCGACACGCTGCGCCAGGCCAGCAGGCTCACGCCGCACAGCGTGGCGCGCCTGGTCAAGCTGGGGCTGATGCAGTTCTACTTCGGCGATGTCAAGGACGCCGCGGCGGCCTTGCTGCAGGCCGTCAGGCTGGGCATCAGCTCCAAGGTGTTCGATCTGCAGGGCCTCACGCTGCTGGCCACGCTGCAGTACGACCGTGGCGATGCGCGCGGCGTGGGCCTGGCGCTGATGACGCTGCGGCGCCAGCGCCAGGCGGCCCCGAACAGCGCGCGGCTGCGGCGCTTCGAGGCGGTGGTGGCCATCTTCCTGGCGCTGCTGGAGCGGCGGGTGGTGGATGCCGTGGCCGCGGTGCAGGCGCTCCTGGCCGAGATCGGCGCGCCGGATTTCGAGTTCGAGGCCGCCTGCAACCTGATGATGGTGCTGGCGCGGCTGGACAGCAGCGAGCTGCACCTGGCCGAGCTGCCCGAGAAGGTGGCGCAGCTGGCGGCGCGGTTTGCCGTCTCGCGCACCACCTGCGATCTGCTGTGTGCCACGGTGCGCACGCGGCCCGAGCTGGTGGCTGCGGTGCGCGGCGAATACGAGCGCATCAGCGGCATTGCCGAGCAGGCGGTGGCGCGCACGGTGGCCGGCGAGCCGGGCGCGGCCGCCGTCATCCTGCTGGGCGCGGCCGAGCGCTCACTGAACGCCAAGCTGATGGACCTGGCGATGCAGACCGTGCGCCGCCATGCCGGCGCCATCGCCCAGGCCGATGCGCTGCTGGCGCGGCTGCAGCACCTGCACGACACCTACCGCAGCTACGGCGCGCAGGTGCGCATCGCGCGCATCGACGACGCGCGCTCGATGCAGGCCGTGGCACGGCCCGACACGCTGGTGCCGCGAGGCGCTGCCGGTGCTGCCGGTGCGGCGGGCGATGGCCCAGCCGCTACAGTCGCGCCATGAGCGCCCAGGTCCTGTTCGGCTTCCATGCCGTCACCGTGCGGTTGAAGACCGCCCCGCAATCCATCCTCGAGATCCATGTCGACGCCACACGGCGCGATGCGCGCATGCGCCAGTTCATCGAACGTGCGCAGGCCGCCGGCGCGAAGCTCGTCGACAGCGACGACCAGCGCCTGATCCGCCTGGCCGGCAGCCCGCGCCACCAGGGCGTGGTGGCCCGCGTGAACCCGGTGGCGCGCAGCCACTCGCTCGACGACGTGCTCGACAGCGTGGCCGGCCCGCCGCTGGTGCTGGCGCTCGACGGCGTGACCGACCCGCACAACCTGGGCGCCGTGCTGCGTGTGGCCGATGGCGCCGGCGCGCATGCGGTGATCGCGCCGAAAGACCATGCCGTGGGCCTGAACGCCACCGTGGCCAAGGTGGCCAGTGGCGCGGCCGAGACCATGCCCTACCTGATGGTCACCAACCTGGCGCGCGCGCTCAACGAGCTGAAGGAGCGCGAGATTCGCATCATCGGCCTGTCCGACGATGCCGAGCGCACGCTCTATGACCTGGACCTGCGCGGCCCGGTGTGCCTGGTGATGGGTGCCGAGGGCCCCGGCATGCGCCAGCTCACGCGCAAGACCTGCGACGAGCTGGTCAGCATCCCGATGAGCGGCGCGGTGGAAAGCCTCAATGTCTCGGTGGCCGCCGGCGTGTGCCTGTACGAGGCGCTGCGCCAGCGCCGGGTGCCGCACGACGACGCCGCCGGCTGACGCGCTGGCCCCGGCCCCCGGGCGCGGCGGCATCGCGTTGGCGCCGGCCGGGCGCTGGCTACACTCGTCGGCAACCCGCTGAACAAGGCTGCCTGCCATGCCCGTGATTGCCGTCCAACACCCGCTCGTGCGCCACAAGATCGGCCTGCTGCGCGAGGCCGACATCTCCACCAAGAAGTTCCGCGAGCTCACGCATGAGCTGGCGCGGCTGCTGGCCTACGAGGCCACGGCCGACTTTCCGCTTGAGAAGACCACCATCGAATGCTGGAGCGGCCCGACCGAGATCGAGCAGATCGCCGGGCGCAAGGTCACCGTGGTGCCCATCCTGCGTGCCGGCCTGGGCATGCTGGACGGCGTGCTCGACCTGGTGCCCAACGCCAAGGTCAGCGTGGTGGGCCTGGCGCGCGACCACGAGACGCTGCAGCCGGTGAACTACTTCGAGAAGTTCGTCGGCCAGCTCGACGAGCGCACCGCCATCATCATCGACCCGATGCTGGCCACCGCCGGCTCGATGATCGCCACCGTCAGCCTGCTCAAGGCGCGCGGCTGCAAGGACATCCGCGCGCTGGTGCTGGTGGCCGCGCCCGAGGGCATCGCCGCGCTGAACGCCGCCCACCCCGAGGTGCGCTGCTGGACGGCGGCGGTCGACAGCCACCTCAACGAGGTGGGCTACATCATCCCCGGCCTGGGCGACGCCGGCGACAAGATCTTCGGCACCAAGGACGAGGGCACACGATGAGCCACGGCATCCGGCAGCCGGGCCGGCTGGGATTGGCCGCAGCGGCCGCGCTGGCGATGCTGGCCGCAGGCTGCACGCAGGAAAAGCAGAACGAGATCCGGCGCAGCATCCAGAACTGGACCGGCACCAATGGCGTGCTCGAGCTGTATGGCGGCGACAAGCTGGTCAAGCGCTTCCTGAAGATCGACAAGCTGTCCACCGCCTACGGCACCGAGGACAACCTGCCGCGCAACTACCGCTACGGCTACGGCGTGCTCGACGAGAACCTCAACGGCGTGGCCGATGCCGACGAGAAGCGCGTGTACTTCGAGATCGGCAACCAGGGCAGCAACTGGGTGTTCCACGAGGCGCCGCGCTGAGCATGGCGGTGACGGCCGGCGTGGCGCAGCGGCGCAGCCTGGTGGCGCTGTTCGCGGCCACCTTCTTCGAGCTGTGCGGCATCTTCGTGTTCGCACCGCTGATGCTGTTCCAGCTGAAAGCGCGCGGGCTCGACAGCACCGCCGCGGGCGCCTTTGCCGCGCTCAACTGGGCCGGCGTGCTGGTGGCCACGCCCTTCGCCTCTGCCGTGGTGCAGCGCCTGGGCACGCAGCGCGCGCTGGTGGTCAGCGGCGCGGTGCCGGTGCTGGCGCTGGCCGGCATCCAGGCCAGCAGCCAGCTGGGCCTGTGGGCGCTGCTGTACGCCGCCTCCGGCATGGCCGCGGCGCTGCGCTGGGTGCTGTCTGAATCGCTGGTGGCGCGGCTGGCGCCCGAGGCGCACCGCGGCCGTGTGATGGGCCTGTTCTCGACCATGATCGGCGCCACCTTCATGGCCGGGCCGGCGCTGCTGGCCGCGCTGCTGGCGCGCGGCTGGTCGGCACACCAGGCCGGCTGGGTGGCGCTGCTGCTGGCTGTGCTGGGCCTGGTGCTGCTGGTGGGCGTGAAGGCGCCCGAGCTGGCGCTGCCGGCCGGGGTGGGGCCGGGCGCCATGCCGGCGCGGCCGGGCATCTGGCAATCGCTGCGCGGCACGTTGGGCGCACTGCGCGCGATGCCGGTGGTGATGGCCACCGGCTTCGTCGGCGGCTTCTTCGAGGCCGGGCTGTCGGGCGCGCTGCCGCTGTGGGGCCTGTCGCTGGGCTGGACCGAGGCCCTGGCGGCGCTGCTGGTCACGGTGTCGGGCCTGGGCAGCACGCTGGCCGCCGCGCCGGCCGGCGAACTGGCCGATCGCTGGTCGGCCGCTGCCGTGCGCCGCGGCTGCGTGCTGGCCTGCCTGCTGGGCGCGCTGCTGCTGCCCGTGGTGTCGGCCCCCGGCGGCGGCTGGCTGGCCTGGCCGCTGGTGGCGGCCTGGGGTGCCGCCGGCGCCGCGCTGTACACGCTGGCCATGGTGGAGATCGGCCAGCGCCACACCGGCCAGGGCCAGGGCGTGGCGCTGGTGGACAGCACCGCGGTGCTGGTGCTGGCCTACACCGCCGGCGGCATGCTGGCACCGGCAGTGGCTGGCCTGATGATCGACTGGGCGCCGCGCTTCGGCCTGGCGGCGGCCCTGGCGGCGGTGGCGCTGGCGGGCCTTGTGCGGC
>CAYPDO010000255.1:0-6781 GCA_964409495.1 uncultured Bordetella sp. | reverse complement strand
CGCCGCGGTGGCCGTTCACCTGGGCCCAGCCGGTGATGCCGGGCTTGACCTTGTGGCGCACCATGTAGGCCTTGATCAGCTGGCGGTACATCTCGTTGTGCGCCACGGCATGCGGGCGCGGGCCCACGATGCTCATGCGTCCCTGCAGCACGTTGATGAATTGCGGCAGTTCGTCCAGCGATGTCTTGCGGATGAAGGCGCCAAAGGGCGTGATGCGCGGATCGCCCTTGGTGGCCTGCTTGACGACCGGGCCGTTGTCCTGCGTGCGCATCGAGCGAAACTTGTAGACGATGATCTCTTCACCATCCAGGCCGTTGCGGCGCTGCTTGAAGATCACCGGGCCGGGCGAGCTGAGCTTCACGCCCACCGCCACCGCCAGCATGATGGGCGAGATCAGCACCAGGATGATGCAGCCCAGCACGATGTCGCTGATGCGCTTGATCAGGCGGTTGGTGCCGGTGAACGGCGTCTCGGTCAGGCCCACCATCGGCACGCCGCCGATGTCCTGCAGCCGGCCCTGGATGATGCTGATGCCGAAGACGTCGGGCACGAAATAGATCGACGCGGTGGTGCCCTGCAGTTCCTGCAGCAGCTCGATGATGCGCGGCTGCGAGCCCAGCGGCAGCGTGATGTAGACGTCCTTCACGCCGTTGGCCCGGATGAAGGGTGCGGCGTCTTTCAGGCAGCCCACGCGGCGGCTGCCCACGTCAACGTGCACGCGCTCGTGCGTGCGGTCATCGAAGAAGCCCACCACGTCGATGCCCTGCACCGCCGCCGATTGCACCGAGCGCGCCACCTTCACACCCAACGCGCCGGCGCCGATCACCACCGCCAGGCGGCGGTTCTGCGGCAGGGCCGACTGGTGGCGCAGCAGCAGGTAGCCCGAGCGCACCGCCAGCAGTTGCAGCACCGGGGTCACCACGGCCCAGAACAGCAGCACGTCCTGGTCGAAGTAGTCGAGGCTGCGGGTGCCATAGCCGAACGCGGCCAGGATGGCCAGCAGCGTGACCCAGGAGCCGAGGATGCCCACCGCAGCATTGGACAGCCGGTCGCCGAAGCGGTTGATGCCCGGCCAGGTGAGGGCGATCACCAGAAAGCACAGCGTCAGGTCGGCACGGCCGACTTCCTCACCCTCCCAGGCAATGGCCGCCAGGTAGACCAGCACCGTGATCGCCGGCTCGAGCAGGGTGGCGATGAGGCTGGTGACCGAGGGCGGGGCGGTGCTGAAACTGCGATTGCTTCTGGAGTCGAACATCCGAGGGGGGCGTCTAGGGGCGGTTGGCGGCCGGATGGCCATGCCGCTCGTCTAGGGGGTGCAGGCAATGCCTGCCACCATTGTGCAGCGATTGAAACAAGCGATTTTGGTCGATATTCGTGACTGTTCGGGTGCCAGTCCCCGACTTGGACGGGCGCCTGCCTACAATCTCCCTAATGCTGCACAACCTCAATGCATTGCTGGCACCGGCCCTGATGGAGCGTCTGGTGCTGGTGGTCAACCACGTCCTGTCGCGCGAGCCCCAGGCGCAGGCACGCCTGCTGCCGCACCAGGGGCGCGTGCTGCGTCTGGAACTGCTGCAACTGCCCAGGCTGCTGCAGCCTGCGCCACCGCTGGCCTTCCGCGTCACGCCGGCCGGCCTGGTGGAATGGTGCCGCGAGCCGGTCGAGGCCGATCTTCGCGTGCGCCTGGAGGCCGCCAACCCGGCGGCGATGGCGCTGCAGATGGTGGGCGGCAGCATGCCGGCGCTCGACATCGACGGCGACGCGCAACTGGCCGCCGACGTCGACTGGCTGCTGAAGAACCTGCGCTGGGACGTCGCCGACGATCTGCAGCGCCTGTTCGGGCCGGTGGCCGCGCAGGAGATCCATCGCTTGGGCGCGCTGCTGGCGCGTGGCCTGCGGGCGGCCCTGCAGGGCGCCGCGGTGGTGGCCGGCCGCATGCGGTCGCGTTGACGGCCGCCAGGCCGTCGTCTTGATCCCGGGCCGATCTCGGGCCGCCGAAAGCGCAGTTCCATGGGGCATTTCTTCCGCCTGGTCTACATCGGCCTGACCGTCCTGCGCTTCGGCCTGGACGAGGTGGCGCTGTCGGGCTTTCGCCAGGGCTGGGTGCGTGCGCTGGTGCGGGTGGCCACCATCGGCCGCCGCCGCCGGCTGGATGCGCCGCGGGGCGCGCGCCTGCGCATGGCGCTGGAGCGCCTGGGCCCGATCTTCGTGAAGTTCGGCCAGGTGCTGAGCACCCGGCGCGACCTGATGCCGCCCGACATCGCCGACGAGCTGGCGCGGCTGCAGGACCGCGTGCCACCTTTCCCGGGCGGCGAGGCCGTGGCCCTGATCGAGAAGGCCTTCGGCCGCCGGCTCGATGCGGTGTTCGCCCAGTTCGACACCACGCCGGTGGCCAGCGCATCGATCGCCCAGGTGCACTTCGCCACATTGCGCAATGCCGATGGCTCGCCCGGCCGCGAGGTGGCGGTGAAGGTGCTGCGCCCGGGCATGCTCGACGTCATCGAGCACGATCTTGGCCTGCTGTATTCGCTGGCCCGGGTGGTCGAGCGGGTCTGGGCCGACGGCAAGCGCCTGAAGCCCTGGGAGGTGGTGGCCGAGTTCGACACCTACCTGCACGATGAGCTGGACCTGGTGCGCGAAGCGGCCAACGCCGCCCAGCTGCGCCGCAACATGCAGGGCCTGGACCTGGTGCTGGTGCCCGAGATGGTGTGGGATTTCTGCACCCCCACGGTGATGGTGATGCAGCGCATGGACGGTGTGCCCATCAGCCAGATTGCCCGCCTGCGCGAGGCCGGGGTCGACATCAAGAAGCTGGCGCGCGATGGTGTCACCATCTTCTTCACCCAGGTGTTCCGCGACGGTTTTTTCCATGCCGACATGCACCCGGGCAACATCCAGGTGAGCCTGGACCCGAAGAGTTTCGGCCGCTACATCGCGCTCGATTTCGGCATCGTCGGCACGCTCACCGACTGGGACAAGGAATACCTGGCGCAGAACTTCCTGGCCTTCTTCCGCCGCGACTACAAGCGCGTGGCCGAGCTGCACGTGGAAAGCGGCTGGGTGCCGCCCACCACGCGAGTGGATGCGCTGGAAAGCGCCATCCGCGCCGTGTGCGAGCCGCACTTCGACCGGCCGCTGAAGGACATCTCGCTGGGCCAGGTGCTGATGCGCCTGTTCCAGACCTCGCGGCGCTTCAACGTCGAGATCCAGCCGCAGCTGGTGCTGCTGCAGAAGACCCTGCTCAACATCGAGGGCCTGGGCCGCCAGCTCGACCCCGAGCTCGATCTGTGGAACACCGCCAAGCCCTTCCTGGAAACCTGGATGCAGCGCCAGGTGGGCTGGCCGGCCCTGGTGGAGCGGCTGAAGAACGAGGCACCGCGCTATGCCCAGCTGCTGCCCGAGCTGCCGCGGTTGATGCACCAGGCGCTGCTGCGCGGGCGTGAACCCGATGCCGCGGTGCTGGCCCTGGTGGCCGAGCAGCGGCGCACCAACCGGCTGCTGCAGGCGCTGCTGTATGGCGCCATCGGCTTCCTGGCCGGCGCGCTGTTCACGCAGGTGTTCCTGCGCTGGCAGGGCCTGGGCTGATCGGCCAGGGGCCGTGCGCTGCGGTCACGGCAGCAGCCTGCAGCCGACAGGGCGCTGCCACTACACTGCCGGCCGCGAGCGTGGGTACGCTTCTTGCCGGGTTCTCTGCATCCACCGTCCTGGCGTTTTTCTGCGGGGTTTCCAGTCGTGCTGATCACCTTTGTCGCGGTCTATCTGGCTGTCACCATCACCATCGGTCTGTTGGCGGCGCGGCGTGTGCACAACGCCAAGGACTACCTGGTGGCGGGGCGCAGCCTGCCGCTGTACATGAACGTCGCCACGGTGTTCGCCACCTGGTTCGGTGCCGAGACGGTGCTGGCGGTGAGCGCCACATTCGCGATGGACGGCCTGTCGGGCATTCCCGGTGACCCGTTCGGGGCTACCGCGGCGCTGATGCTGGCCGCCTTGCTGTTCGCGCGGCTGTTCTACCGGCTGAACCTGCTGACCATCGGCGACTTCTACAAGAAGCGCTACGGGCGCGGCGTGGAGGTGCTGACCAGCCTGGCCATCGCCTTGTCCTACCTGGGCTGGGCCTCGGCGCAGCTGACGGCGCTGGGCCTGGTGATCCAGGTGCTGGCCGGCGGCGCGCTGGCGCTGAACCACGCGATCATGATCGGCGCCGCGGTGGTGCTGGTCTACACCATCTTCGGTGGCATGTGGTCGGTGGCCTTCACCGACCTGTTCCAGACGGTCATCATCGTCGCCGGCCTGTCGCTGGTGGCCGGCCTGGTGGCACAGATGGCCGGCGGCTTCGACGTGGTCTGGCAGCATGCCGTGCAGGCCGGCAAGACCCAGCTGATTCCGCCCGATGCCGACACGCCGGCCTTGCTGGCCATGCTGGCGGCCTTTGTCACGGTGGCCTTCGGCTCGGTGCCGCAGCAGGACGTGTTCCAGCGCATGACCAGCGCCAAAGACGAGGGCACGGCCGTGCGCGGCACGGTGATCGGCGCCACCGGCTATTTCCTGTTCGCCTTCGTGCCCATCTTCATCGCCTATGCGGCGCTGGTGATGGACCCGGAACTGGCCAAGCTGTTCGGCAGCGAGGATGGCCGGGAGGTGCAGCGCATCCTGCCCGACCTGGTGCTGCACAAGATGCCGATGTGGGCGCAGGTGATGTTCTTCGGCGCGCTGCTGTCGGCCATCCTGTCCACGGCCAGCGGCACGCTGCTGGCCCCCACGGCCACCTTCACCGAGAACGTCATCAAGCCCTTCGCGCCGCGCCTGAGCGATGCCCAGTTCCTGCTGATGCTGCGCGTGGTGCTCGTGACCTTCACGCTGGGCGTGCTGCTGTTTGCGCTGAACTCGCGGTCGACCATGTACGAGATGGTGCAGAACGCCTACAAGGTGACCCTGGTGGCGGCCTTCGTGCCACTGCTGGCCGGCGCGTACTGGAAACGCGCCAACACCCAGGGCGCTTTCGCGTCCATCGTGTTCGGCCTGGTGGCCTGGATCGTGGCCGAGGTCACCGCGGCCGAGGCCCTGGTGCCCCCGCAGCTGGTGGGCTTCGCGTTCTCGCTGCTGGGCATGGTGCTGGGCACGCTGTCCCCGGTGCTGATCGCCAACCGGGGGCACTCGATCGAAGCGGCCATCCGCGATGCCAGGGCGCACCAGGCGCAGCAGGCGCACCACGCGCACCACGCCGGCCACCGCCACCCGCACTGAGCCGGCCGGCCGTCACGCTGCCCCGGCTGCCCTGGGCCGCTGGGTTTCATCCCCGCACCTTATACTTTCACGCTTTGCGTCAAGGGTTTAGCCATGCCGATCTACGCCTACCGCTGCAATGCCTGCGGCCATGCGAAAGACGTGCTGCAGAAGATGTCGGATCCGGTGCTCACCACCTGCCCGGCCTGTGGCGCCGAGGCATTCAGCAAGCAGCTGACCGCTGCGGGCTTCCAGCTCAAGGGTTCGGGCTGGTACGCCACCGATTTCAAGGGCGGCGGCAGCGCGCCGGCTGCAGGTGCCGCCGCCGCAGCGGCCCCGGGCAGCGGCGAGGCCAAGCCGGCCGAGCCCAAGGCCGAAGCCTCGGGCAGTGCGCCGGCGCCGGCCGCCGGCGGCTGTGGCGGCTCTTGCGCCTGCCACTGACGCACCGCGTGCACCTGCCAGGATCAACGTGAAAAAGTACCTCGTCGCCGGATTGCTCGTCTGGCTGCCGCTGGCCATCACCGTTTGGGTGCTGCTGTGGCTGCTGGGCCTGATGGACGGCGTGTTCTCGTCGCTCCTGTCGGTGGGCAAGGCGGTGCTGCCAGGCAGCGCCGATGCCACCATCGAGCGCCTGCGCGACACGCGCTTCCTGGGCGCGGTGGTGATGCTGGCCCTGCTGCTGGCCACCGGGGTGTTTGCCACCAACATCTTCGGCCAGTGGTGGGTGCGGCAGTGGGACCGCGTGATGAACCGCATCCCGCTGGTCAAGTCGATCTACAGCTCGGTCAAGCAGGTCTCCGACACGCTGTTTTCCAGCAGCGGCAACGCCTTTCGCGAGGCGGTGCTGGTGCAGTACCCGCACCAGGGCTCGTGGACCATCGCCTTCGTCACCGGCAAGCCGGCCAGCGAGGTGGCGGCGCACCTGGACGGCGACCACATCGGCCTGTACGTGCCAACCACGCCCAACCCGACCTCGGGCTTCTTCCTGATCATGCCGCGCAGCGCCATCCGGCCGTTGCACATGAGCGTGGACGAGGCGCTCAAGTACATCATCTCGATGGGTGTGGTGGCGCCGCCGCCGCCCGCGCCGCCGGCCGTGCCGGTGGCCGCGCGAAATTGACGGGGCCGGGCGCGGAAGGCGCTGCCCCCGGTCCTGACGGCCCGCCGCCGGCCGCGTCCTGACGCCCCCACCTGTCATCCCCGACCGAATCTGCCTTTGCACCGGGGTCGCGCCGAGCGCCGCCCCGCCAACCCCGTCATCCGCCTGGAGCAAGAACCCATGAGAACCACCTACTGCGGCCTGGTCAGCGAAGCGCTGATGGGCCAGACCGTCACCCTGATGGGTTGGGCCCACCGTCGCCGTGACCATGGCGGCGTGATCTTCATCGACCTGCGTGACCGCGAGGGCCTGGTGCAGATCGTCTGCGACCCTGACCGCGCCGAGATGTTCAAGACCGCCGAGGGCGTGCGCAACGAGTTCTGCCTGAAGGTGGTGGGCGTGGTGCGCGCGACTACCTGGTGCCCAGCCGCGTGCATGACGGCCAGTTCTTCGCGC
>CAYPDO010000254.1:0-6785 GCA_964409495.1 uncultured Bordetella sp. | reverse complement strand
CCTGGGCGTTCTCGGCCAGGATGTAGGCCCCGGCCAACTGGGCCAGGGCACGGCCCAGCGGCCAGGTGCCGGCCACGCTGCCAGCCTGGGGCGGGCCGGCATCGGCGGCCGGGGCCTCGCCGCTCGCCACGCTGGCGGCGGGCATGCCCGGGGCGGTTGCGGCCTGACCGGACAGCGGCCGGGCCGGCGCTTCGCCGCCCGGCGCGGCATGCGGCGGGCTGGCCGCTGCGGCCCAGCGCGGCGCCGGCTCCTGCGCATACAGCACGGCCAGATCCTGCAGGCCCAGCGGCACCTGGCCGCCGGCGCCCAGCGGTCGCCAGGGCTCGGCGGCGGGCGCTGTCGTGCTGCGCGGCGGGTGGCCGCGGCCGTTGAAGTCATTGGCGGGCCAGGCCAGGGGCAGGGCCGGATCGGCCAGGCCGGCCGTGCCGGCGACCGGCAGGCCCGGCACCGGCGCGCGCGATTCGGCCAGCGCCGCCTCCACTGCATGGCGCACGGCCTGGTGCACCTCGCGGCCATCGCGGAACCGCACCTCGATCTTGGTGGGGTGCACGTTCACGTCCACACGCAGCGGGTCGATGTCGAGCATCAGCACATAGCTCGGCTGGCGGCTGCCGTGCAGCACATCCTCGTAGGCGGTGCGCGCACCGTGGGCCACCTGGCGGTCACGCACGAAGCGGCCGTTGACATACACATACTGCTGGTCGGCACGCGCGCGGGCGGCATCGGGCAGGCCCACGCGGCCGTGCAGGCGCACCGTGTGGCCCAGCGCCGCGGCCTCGGGCAGCGGGCGGCTGTGCGCGATGAAATCCTCGCCCAGCACATCGGCGATGCGCTGCGCCAGCGCCTGCTGCGGCGTGATGCCCTCGCCGGTGGCGCGACGCCACTGCTCCACCAGCCGGCCCTCGTGCCACACGGCAAAGCCCACGTCGGGACGGGCCAGCGCATGGCGGCGCACGGCCTCCAGGCAGTGCGCCAGCTCGGTGGCATCGGTCTTCAGGAACTTGCGGCGGGCCGGGGTGGCGAAGAACAGCTCGCGCACCTCGACGCTGGTGCCGGTGGCGCGTGCCGCCGCTGCCAGCTCGCCCGAGCGTGCGTCCAGGCGCGAGGCGTGCGGTGCATCGGCGGTGCGGCTGGCGATGGCCAGCTCGGCCACCGAGGCGATGGCGGCCAGCGCCTCGCCGCGGAAGCCCATCGTGTGCACCGACTCCAGGTCGTGCAGGTTGCCGATCTTGCTGGTGGCGTGCCGCCGCAGCGCCAGCGACAGCTCTGGCGCCGGGATGCCGGCGCCGTCGTCCTCGACCACGATGCTGCGCACGCCGCCGGCCAGCAGCCGCACGGTGATCTGGCTGGCACCGGCATCCAGCGCGTTGTCGACCAGTTCACGCACCACCGAGGCCGGGCGCTCGATCACCTCGCCGGCGGCGATCTGGCTGATCAGTTCATCGGGCAGTTCGCGTATCGGGCGGCGCATCGGTTCTGGCATCCGCTGATTATCCCGGTGGCCGGACGCGCCGGGCCGGGCGCCGCCGCATGCGTCGGGCCGCAGGGGACGACGGCCGCCGGCATGGTTGCACCGGGCCGCGCGGGCACGCGGATGTCGACCTGAGGTTCGAGTTGTGACGGAGTGCTCAGCTGGCCGCGACGCACCGGTGGCGGCAACACAAAGCTGAATTGTTGTGTTGCCTAAACTTGCAAGCCCTGACGTCGGATTGCAAGTGCTGCGGTCTTGCTCTGAAGTAAAGCAGTTGATTGGAGTGAGAACTTGACCCGCAGGCTCGTCGTGTCGGTACACGACCTTCGATCCACCGACGTGCTGGCGCTCAAGGTGTTTCTGCGCTTTGTCGGCAAGTCCGCTGACTTTGCATGGGAGCTGAGCGACCAGGATGACGGCGATCTGCGCCTGGTGGCCTGGGACGAGCAGACCTGGCCCGACATGCTCGACGATCCGCAATCGGCCCCGGTGGTGCCGGTGGTGGACGACGCGCGCAACTCGCCCTGGCAGGGCGGCCTGTGCCTGCAGAGGCCGCTGCAGATGGAGGTCTTCGCGGATCTTCTGCGCATGTGCGAGGCCCGTGCGGCGTCCGCTGCCACCCGAACGAGCACCCAGCAGGTTGGCAGCGCGTCCGAGCCTGCGCCTGCTCCGCGCCTGCCGCCGCAAGTGCCTGCACCCTCTGCGGCCAGCGCTGCGCCTTCGGTGGCTGGCGCTGCTGTTGCCGCGCCAGCTCGGTCGCCCGGCCCAAGGCGCCTGCCGGCCGCAGCCAGGCTCCCCGCCGCAGCCGTGCCGGCCGGTGTGGCGGCGGCCGAGGTGCTGCCGATCCCGCCGGAGTTCGCGGGGGTCGGCTTTCGCCTGCTGCGCTGGCCCACGGCTGGACAGATGCGCGGCCGGCCCAGCCTGACGCGTGTGCTGGGGTTTCTGGCGCACCGCCCGATGAGCCTGGAGCAGCTGGTGCTGCACAGCGGCCTGGCGGTGGGCCAGTGCGGCGAACTGCTGGCGTTTCTTGAGTCGTGCCAGCTGGTGGAGCGACTGGGGGCGGCACCGGCGGCGCAAGCATCACCGGCCCAGCAGCCCGCGGTGCGCGCGACCATGGCCGCCGCGCCCGCCCAGCCGGCCGAGACGGCAGGCCCAGGTGCGCCGGCCGGCCCCGGCAGTGCGCGGCCGGCAGCACCCACCCGCATTGCCGGCCTGCTATCCCGTCTGAGACTTCATCTGGGCATTTGATGCTGGAAGCCAAGATCGTTTTCACCGGCCCGCCGAATGCCGGCAAGACCACCGCCATCGGCCTGCTGAGCGACACGCCGCCGGTGGTCACCGACGTGGCCAACCACGATGCCGCGCTGGGCAAGGAGCGCACCACGGTGGGCCTGGACTATGGCGTGGTCAGGCTGGGCGAGGGCGAACAGGTGCGGCTGTTCGGCACACCGGGGCAGAAGCGCTTCGATTTCATGTGGGGCATCCTGGTGCGCAACGCCATCGGCGTGGTGATCCTGATGGACAACTCGCAAGCGCAGCCACTGGCCCAGCTGACCGAGATTCTCGATGCCTTGCGTGAAGCGCTGGCCGGCACGGCCTGCGTGGTGGGCGTCGGACGCACCGAGGCACATGCCGAACCGCCGCTGGAAGCCTACGAACAGCTTCTGGCCGCGCGCGGCATGCTGGTGCCCGTGGTGGCGGTGGATGTGCGATTGCGCGAGGACGTGATGATGCTGATCGATCTGATCCTGAGCCAGGCCGAGGCCCGGCAGGCACTGGAGTCTGGCGAATGAGTGTCACCGAACACGTGGCGGCCCAGGCCTCGCGCATTGCGCAGGCGCTGTTTGCCGATCTGGCGCACGCGCGCGCGGTGGTCATCGCCACCGAGGACGGCCTGGCGGTCGAGAGCGTCATGCATGGCGAGATGGATGCGGCGCGCTTTGCGGCGATCACCAGTTCGATGTCGGCCATCGGCGACGTGGTGAGCAGCGAGACCGATCTGGGCCAAGTGCGCTGCGTGATGGTGGAGGCCGACGAAGGCTATCTGGTGATGCGCGGCTGCCGCAGCGGGGCCGTGGGCCTGGTGGTGGCGGCGCTGGTGGGGCGCGAGGCCCTGCTGGGCCTGGCCATCCATCGCGTGGGGCAGGCAGCGCGGGAGTTCGCGGCATGAACGAGGCCCTGCTGGAAGCCGGTCTGCGGCAGATGCTCGAGCGTTATCCCGCAGTGATCGGCTGCGCGCTGGTGGACGCCGGCTCGGGCCTGGTGTGGTACCGCTGGCCCGCCACCCGGTTCGACGGCTTGTGGGAGGCCTCGGTGGATCACTGGCGCCTGCACCAGCGCCTGGGCCACTATTTCCAGGCGGCTGGCGAACTGGGCGCCATCGTCAGCTACCACCACGACGCCAGCCTGGCCCTCGTGCCCTGCCTGCGTGCCCCCGACATCCTGCTGGTGTGCCTGGCCCGGCGCGGCGAGGCCATCGACTGGGTGGGCTGGCAGCACGATGCACAACTGCTGGGCCGGCAGATCAAGTCGGTGCTCTGAGCGCGGCGCCGGCACCCAGTCCCTGTCTTGTGTCTGCCGGACGGCCACGGGTCACGTCCGGCAGGCCCGTGTCCATTGACCCCTGCTCCAACCCTGTAGAAAGCTTGAAATGGCTACGATCCGTCAAACCCTGGATGAACTGATGACCTGTGACGGCGCCATGTGCGCAGCGGTGGTCGACGCCGAGAGCGGCATGATGCTGGGCTCGGTGGGCTCCGGCGTCGATCTCGAGATCGCCGCGGCGGGCAACACCGAGGTGGTGCGCGCCAAGATGAAGACCATGCGCAGCCTGGGCCTCAACGATGTCATCGACGACATCCTGATCACGCTGGGCAAGCAGTACCACCTGATCCGCCCGTCGTCGCGCAAGGAAGGGGCCTTCACCTACTTCGTGCTGGACAAGTCGAAGTCGAACCTGGCGCTGGCCCGCCGCAAGATGCAGGACGTGGACAAGCAGCTGACGTTCTGAGCACCCCCCGGGCCCGGCCGGCGCGCAGCGCCGCGCCGCGCGGTCAGCGGATGAAGCGCCCCTGCTGCGTGACATGCACCAGCTCGACGTAGCGCGAGCCGGTGTGCTGCCTGCCGTTGTAGTCGATGTCGATGCCGGCGATGCGGGTGCGCAGGCTGCGCATGCTGTCGTGCAGGGCGCTGCGCGTGAGGCTGCGACCGCAGCGCCGCAGGCCCTCGATCAGCACCAGCGCATTCATGTAGCCCTCGAAGGTGTGATACGCCACCGGCACCTGCGCTTTGGCGCAGGCATTGCGGTATTGCCGCGTGGTGGCATCCAGCTCGCCCCAGGGATAGGGCATGACCTGGGCGATGGCCAGTCCGCGCAGCTTGTCACCCAGCACCTTGGCCACCGCATCGCCGGCCACCACCGACATGCCGTAGTAGGCCGGCGGCGAGCCGGCCTCGTCGAGCGCCTGCATCAGCTGCGCCACCGGCGGACCCGACAGGAACATCAGCAGCGCCTGTGACCGGGCCTGGCTGATCTGCTGCGCTGCCGGCATCACATTGCTGCCATCGTTGCGTACCGCCGCCGTGGCCACCACACTGATGCCGGTGCCCGCCTGCTGCGCCGCGGCGCGCACCAGGCCCAGCACCTCCACGCCGCCCGGGTTGTCCAGGTGGGCCACCGCCAGGCGCTGGATGCCGATGGTGGTCAGCTGCTGCATCAGGCGGGCCGCCTCGCGGCCGTAGGTGGCGCGCACGAAGTAGGCCAGGCCGCTGGCCTGCTCGCGCACCGCATCCGACAACGCGAAGTTGCCGATCAGCGGCGCATTGCTGTCGCGCAGCAGCGGCACGGCCGCCGCGGTGGTGCCGGAACCCACGGCACCGAAGAAGCCGAACACGCCGCGCTCGGCGAGCAAGGTCTTGTAGTTGACCGTGGCACGGTCAGGCACCAGGCCGTCGTCCAGCGTGACCGTGCGGATCTGCCGGCCGGCCACGCCGCCTGCGGCGTTGACCATGTCGAAGGCCAGCTTCGCACCCGCGTTGTAGCCCTGCACCGATACCCCGAGCGGGCCGCTCAGCACCGCGCTCTGGCCGAACAGCACCTCGCGCTGTGTGACCCCCGCGTCGTCGGCAAAGGCCCTGCCCGCAAAGAACCCGAGCGCTGCGCCGAGCGCCGCCCGCCTGCTTGTGTACTGCGTCATGTCGTCTCCTGCAGCGCATTGTTGTCACAGGCACGGGATCTGTCGGCACCCATAATCGGGGGATGGATGTGATGCTGACCCTGATCGATTTCATACTGCATGTGGACCGCCATCTGCGCGAGTTCGTCGAGGCCTATGGCGGCTGGGTGTACGCGCTGCTGTTCCTGATCGTGTTCGTCGAGACCGGGCTGGTGGTGATGCCCTTTCTGCCCGGCGATTCGCTGCTCTTCGTGGTGGGCGCGCTGACCGGGGCGGGCTTGATGAGCTACCCGCTGGTGGTGGCGCTTCTGCTGGTCGCCGCGGTGGCGGGCGACCAGGTCAACTACAGCATCGGGCGCTTCTTCGGGCCGCGCGTGTTCCAGTGGGAGAACAGCCGCTGGTTCAACCGCCAGGCCTTCGACCAGGCGCATGCCTTCTACGAGAAGTACGGCGGCATCACGCTGGTGCTGGCGCGCTTCATGCCGTTCGTGCGCACCTTCGTGCCCTTCGTGGCCGGCGTGGCCGAGATGAGCCGCGGCAAGTTCAGCTTCTACAACGTCACCGGCGCACTGCTGTGGGTGGTGGGTCTGGTGACCGCGGGCTACCTGTTCGGCAACGTGGCCTGGGTGAAGACCCATCTGTCGAAGATCATCTGGGCGATGATCATCATCCCGGGGCTGATCGCCCTGTTCGGGGCCTGGAAAGCGCGGCGGGCCTCGCTCGCCGCCTGAGCCTCACAGCACGCGCTGTCGCGCCAGCGGCGGATTGCGCGCGAAGTAGCGGCGGATGCCGTTGAACAAGGCCTCCACCAGCTTGTGCTGGTAGTCCTCGTCGCGCAGCTTGGCCTCTTCGTCGGGGTTGGAGATGAAGGCGGTCTCGACCAGGATGCTGGGTACATCGGGCGCCTTCAGCACCGCGAAGCCGGCCTGCTCGACGCTGCGCTTGTGCAGTGCGCCCACGCTGCCGATGCGCTCGAGCACCTCGCGGCCGATCTTCAGTGAATCCTTGATCTGCGCGGTGGTGCTCATGTCGAGCAGTGCGCGCAGCACCTCGCGGTCCTTCACCGCGCCGGTGTTCACGCCGCCCACCAGGTCAGCGGCATTCTCCTTGTCGGCCATCCAGCGCGCGGCGGTGCTGCT
>CAYPDO010000253.1:0-6786 GCA_964409495.1 uncultured Bordetella sp. | reverse complement strand
ACGTGCGCCGCAGCGTGGCCAACCACCTGAACGACATCGCCAAGGACCACCCGGCCCTGGTGGCCGGCTGGCTGGCCGAGCACCTGCCCGGCGCGCCACCTGAACGCCGCGCGCTGCTGCGCCATGCCAGCCGCAGCCTGATCAAGGCCGGCGATGCCGCGGTGCTGGCCGCCTGGGGCCAGGCCGAGCCGCTGCACGGCCGCGCCGCGCTGGCGCTGGCGCCGCCGCGCATCGCCGTGGGCGAGGTGCTCACGCTGACGCTCACGCTGGCCAGCACCGCACCGCGGCCGCAGCACCTGGTGGTGGACTACGCGGTGCACCATGCCAAGGCCGGCGGCCAGCGCACGGCCAAGGTGTTCAAGGGCTGGGTGATCGATCTGGCGCCGGGCGAGCAGCGCCAGCTGGTCAAGCGCCACTCGTTCCGCCCGGTCACCGTGCGGCGCTACCACCCGGGTGCGCATGCGGTGGATGTGCGCGTCAACGGCCAGGTGCTGGCGCAGGCCGAGTTCATGCTGGACGCCTGACCGGGCGGGCGCCGCGCGCCGATCCGTCGCTTCCGACGATCGCCCGGCGTGCCAGCCCGGCCTAGCATGCGGCGCGTCGCCCGAACGGATGCGTCTGCCCATGCGCCCTGCCCCGCCCGAACCGCGCCCCGCCTGGCTGCGGCGCCTGCGCCTGCCGCTGGTGGCCGCGCCGATGCTGCGCGTCTCGGGCCCCGAACTGGTGATGGCCGCCTGCGCCGCCGGCGTGGTGGGCGCCTTTCCCACCGCCAATGCGCGCAGCGTCGACGAACTGGACGCCTGGCTGCACGCCATCACCCAGGGCCTGGCCGGCCTGCCGCAGGCCGGGCCCTGGTGCGCCAACCTGATCATGCGCTCGCCGCGCCTGGCCGATGACCTGGCCTGCCTGCTGCGCCACGGCCCGCAGCTGGTGATCACCAGCGTGGGCTCGCCGGCACCGGTGCTGCCGGCGCTGCAGGGCATCGGCTGCCAGGTGCTGGCCGACGTGGCCACGCTGGCCCATGCGCACAAGGCCATCGCCGCGGGGGTGGACGGCCTGGTGCTGCTGGGCGCCGGCGCCGTGGGCCAGACCGGCTGGCTGAAACCTCTGGCTTTCGTGCGCGCGCTGCGCCGCGAAGGCTACGGCGGCCTGATCGCGCTGGCCGGCGGCATCAGCGATGGCGTGGCGCTGCGTGCCGCCCACGTGCTGGGCGCTGATCTGGGCCTTGCCGGCACGCGCTTCATCGCCACGCAGGAAAGCCGCGCCGAGCCCGACTACCAGCAGATGCTGGTGCATGCCAGCGCCGACGACATCGTGCTGACCCGCGCCTTCACCGGCCTGCCCACCAGCATGCTGGCGCCGTCGATCCGCCGCGCCGGGCTGGACCCGGCACGCCTGGACGAGACCGTCACGCCCGAGACCGCGGCGCAGATGTTCGGCGGCCACGCGCACCGTGGCGACGCGGCAGGCGCGCCCGGCGCCGCCACGCCGCGCCGCTGGCGCGATGTGTGGAGCGCCGGCCACAGCGTATCGGGCGTGCACGGCCTGCCCTCGGTGGCAGACCTGATAGCCGAACTGGCCGCCGAGTACCACGATGCCAGCGCCTGAGGCGCGACGCGCGACGTCCGCCGCCCGGCCGCAGCTGGCCACCCACCCGGGAGACACCGCATGAAACCCGCCCTTGTCGGCATTCCGCCCGAAGTCGCCATCCAGACCGGCCCCACGGCCAGCGCGCTGCTGCAGCGTGCGCTGCACCGCCATGCCGACCGCACCGCCTTCGTGTGGGACGGCGGGCAGATCAGCTACCGCGGCCTGTCCGAGCTGATCGGGCGCATGCAGACGGTGTATTCCGGCGCGGCGCTGCCGCACGCCACGCGCGTGGCCCTGCTGGCCGGCAACCGCATGGAGGCCTGGTGCGCCGGCGCCGCGGCCCACGCCAGCGCCATGTGCATCACCTGGCTGCACCAGCTGGGCAGCCTGGACGACCACCTGTTCCAGCTGCAGGACTTCGAGGCCGAGGTGCTGGTCGTCGATGCCCAGGCCTTCGGCGAGCGCGCCGCGGCCCTGGTGGCCGGCTGCCCGCAGCTGCAGCAGGTGTACACGCTGGGCCCGGCCGGCGATGTGGAACGCGGCATCGATCTGCTGGCTGCCGCGCAGCGCGTGGGCCACACCGGCATGCGCGACATCACGCTGGCCAACGACATCGCCACCATCAACTACACCGGCGGCACCACCGGGCGCAGCAAGGGCGCGGTGCGCGACCAGGCCGGCTGCGCGGCCATGTTGCTGGACGTGGTCACCGATTTCGAGCTGCCGGCCTGCCCGCATTACCTGGCCGCCGCGCCCATCACGCATGTGGCCGGCACCCTGGTGCAGCCCACGCTGATGCGCGGCGGCACGGTGCGGCTGATGCAGGGCTTCCACCCCGGCCAGCTGCTGCACGCCATCGAACGCGAGCGCATCAACCTCACGCTGCTGGTGCCCACCATGGTCTACATGCTGCTCGACCAGCCCGAGCTCGACCGCACCGATCTTTCCAGCCTGGAGTCGCTGATCTACGGTGCCAGCCCGATGTCGCCCGCGCGGCTGATGGAGGGGCTGGAGCGCATCGGTCCGAAGTTCGCGCAGCTCTACGGCCAGACCGAGGGCTACCCGATCACCTTCCTGAAGCGCGCCGACCATGACGCGAAGCGCCCCGAGCTGTTTGCCAGCTGCGGCAATGCCACGGCACACAGCACCGTGGCCCTGCTCGACGACCACGACGACCCCGTGGCCCCGGGCGACGTGGGCGAGCTGTGCGTGCGCGGCCCGCAGGTGATGAAGCACTACCTGAACCAGCCCGAGCTGAGCGCCGCCACGCTGCGCAACGGCTGGCTGCACACCGGCGACATGGCGCGCGCCACGCCCGAGGGCCACTACTTCATCGTCGACCGCAAGAAGGACATGATCGTCTCGGGCGGCTTCAACGTGTACCCGCGCGATGTCGAGGACGTGCTCTCCAGCCACCCCGCGGTGGCCATGGTGGCGGTGATCGGCGTGCCCGATGCCAAGTGGGGCGAGGCCGTGACGGCCGTGGTGCAGCGCCGCCCCGGGCTGAGCGTGACCGACGCCGAGCTGGCCGCGCAGCTGACCGAGCTGGTGCGCCAGAAGAAGGGCAGCGTGATGGTGCCCAAGCAGATCCACTTCGTGGCCGAGATGCCGCGCACCGCGGTGGGCAAGATCGACAAGAAAGTGCTGCGAGCGCCCTACTGGGCCGGGCAGGCGCGGCACGTGAACTGACAACCCGCCCGGCCCGCATGGAGACACACCCCGCATGAACCAAGCCGTATCGCGCCGTCTGGCGCTGGCCGCCACCGCTGTCACCGCGCTGTGCGCACTGGCCCTGCCCGCCGCGGCGCAAACCGGCGCCTGGCCGAAGCAGCCGGTGCGCCTGGTGGTCACTTTCCCGCCCGGCGGCGCGCCCGACATCCTGGCGCGGCTGTTTGCCGACAAGGCCCAGCTGGGCCAGCCGGTGGTGATCGACAACGTGCCGGGTGCGGGCGGCAACATCGGCGCCGACAAGGTGGCCAAGGCCGCGCCCGACGGCCACACCCTGGTGATGGGCACGGTGGGCACGCATGCCATCAACGGCGCGCTGTACGCCAGGATGCCCTACGACATGGTGCGTGATTTCGCGCCGGTGGCGCATGTGGCCTCGGCGCCCAACCTGCTGGTGGTCACCAACAGCCTGCCGGTCAAGACCGTGCCCGAGCTGATCGCCTGGCTCAAGGCCAACCCCAACAGCGCGAGCTTCGGCTCGCCGGGCGTCGGCTCGTCGGTGCACGTGTCGGGCGAGCTGTTCAAGAGCCTCACCGGCACGCAGATGCAGCATGTGCCCTACAAGGGCCGGCAGTTCGCTATTCCCGACCTGGTGGGCGGGCAGATCCAGCTGATGTTCGACAACATGCCCTCGGCGCTGCCGATGGCGCGCGAGGGCAAGATCCGCGCGCTGGCGCAGACCACCGCCAAGCGCTCGGCCGCCGCACCCGACATCCCCACCGTGGGCGAAAGCGTGCCCGGCTTCGAGGCCACCACCTGGTTCGCGATGTTCGCGCCGGCCGGCACGCCCAAGGACGTGGTGGCGCGCGTCAACGCCGAGATGCAGCGCGTGTTCAAGCTGCCCGAGGTGGCCGACAAGGTCAAGGGCCTGGGCCTGGAGCCCTGGATCTCCAGCCCCGACGAACTGGCGAAGTTCCAGGCCGCCGAGATCGCCAAGTGGGCCAAGGTGGTGAAAGACTCGGGGGCGAAGGCGGAATGAGCCTGCGGCCGACCTGAACCGCAGCCGCCCCGGCGGGCGCCGGGTGCCCCAGGTCAGCGCTCGGCCAGGTAGTGGCGCATCTCCACCGCCTCGCCGGGCGCCAGGTAGCCGCGCAGCTCCTCCTCCAGCGCCTGGTCGGCCAGCGTGGCGCGGGCGCGCTGGTGCAGGTAATCCACCCAGCGCTGCACGATGAAGCGCTCGACATAGCGGCTGCGGTCGTCCAGGTCGCGGTACAGGCGCCAGAAGGTGGCGCCATCGCGGTGGCGCGGTGCGCGCAGCTGCTGGGCCACCGCCACAAAGGCCTCGGCCTCGGCCTCGCGGATGCGGTAGATCACCTCCACCGCCACCGGGCCGGCTTCGGGGTCGGGCTCGTCGGCCACCAGCAGGTCGGTGAACGGCGCCTGCGTCACCTCGGTGGCCACGCCCATGCGCAGTGGAAAGCGCCGCGCCAGCAGCAGGCCGGCCAGCATCAGCGCCGCGGCCGCACACAGCGCGGCGGGCAGGCCCACGATGCCGGCCATGGCGCCCCAGAAGGCCGAGCCCAGCGCAAACGAGCCCAGCGCGCTGAGCACATGCATGGCCGTGGCACGTGAGCGCACCCACACCGGCGCGCTGGTCTGCGTGGCGGTGTTGAAGGTGGACATCACGCTCATCCAGGCCGCGCCGGCCAGCACCAGCGCCAGGTACACCGGCAGCGCCCAGCGGCTGAGCGCCGCGATCAGCATGGCCACGGCAAACACCACGCCGGCCAGCGCCACCAGGCGCTCCAGCCCCAGGTGCTGGCGCACCCGGCCCAGCACCAGGCCGGCGGCCACCGCGCCGGTGCCCAGGCAGCCCATCAGCAGGCCGAAGCCGGCGGCGCCCAGGCCCAAGCGCTGCGCGCCGATGGCCGGCAGCAGCGCCCACAGCGCCGAGCCGGCCGCGCCATAGGCCGCGGTGCGCACCAGTTGGGCCAGGATCAGCTCGCTGTGGCGCGCATAGCGCAGGCCGGCCAGCGTGCCGCCCCACAGGCGCTCGGGCGGCAGGCGGCTGGGCGGGTGCGGGCGCGGTGGCCAGCGCAGCATGGCCCAGCCCAGCACCAGGGTGCCGGCCAGCGCCAGCGCCATCACCGCGCCGCCGCCCACCAGGCCGGCCTGGTGCGCCGCCGGGCCGGGCGGGGCATCGTCGCCGCCGGCCCACAGCTTGGCCAGGCCGTACACCGCGCCAGCCAGCGTGGGGCCCAGCGCACGCGCGGCGTTGTAGGCAATGCTCATGGCCACGATGGCCTGCGGCAGCTCGTCGCGCGGCAGGATCTCGCCGACCACCGAGTTCCAGGCCGGCGACAGCACTGCAATGCAGCAGCCGGCCACGAAGGTGAGCGCCAGGATGGTGGGCGGCCCGGCCCAGCCGGTGAACAGCAGCAGCACCAGCAGCAGCACGGCCACCGCCTGCACCACCAGGGCCGACAGGATCAGTCGCTGGCGATCGGTGGTATCGGCCAGCACGCCGGCCGGCAGCGCCAGCAGGAACATCGGCAGGAACACCGCCGTCTGCACCAGCGCCGCCAGGAAGGACGAGCCCGACAGCTCCACCATCATCCAGGCCGCGGCCATGGTGTGCATGGCGTTGGCGATGAAGTACAGGCCGCTGGTCCACCACAGGCCACGGAACGCGGGGTGGCGCAAAGTGCGCCAGATCGAGGGGTGTGGCGCAGGCGGGCTGTGGCTCATCGGTGCCCGATGGTAGTGGCAGGGCGCGGGTTTTCGGCGCGGTAAAGCCCCGCTCTTCGGCGTCTTGTCGGGGCCTGTGCCGGCTAACATGCCCGGCATGAGCAGTGCCCTGTCCCGCAGCCGTGGCCCGGCCGCGCAGTCCCCGGCCGTCGCGCCGCCGGCGCCCGAGACGCGGCCGCGCCGCCGCTTGGAATGGCGCGAGCTGCTGGAGTGGCTGCGCGAGGATGGCCTGATCACCGCCGCCGATGCCGAGCGCGTGGCCCAGCGTTTCGGCGCCGGCGATTCCAGCCTGCATGCGCTGGTGCGCCTGGGCGGCGCGGGCCTGCAGCAGGCTGGCGGCCGCGCGCTGGATTGCGAGGCCCTCACCGAATGGCTGGCGCACCGCGCCCGACTGCCCTACCTGCGCATCGATCCGCTGAAGGTGGACGTGGGCCGCGTGGCCGAGGTGATGAGCCTGCAGTACGCCGAGATGCGCAAGGTGCTGCCGGTCAACGTGGCGGCCGACGCCGTCACCGTGGCCACCAGCGAACCCTATGACACCGCCTGGGTGGCCGAGATCGAATCGGCCGGCCGGCGCCGCGTGCGCCTGGTGCTGGCCAACCCCGAGGACATCGCGCGCTACACGGCCGAGTTCTACACGCTGGCGCGCAGCGTGCGCGCGGCGCAGAAGAGCGGCGAATCGGCCAGCACCGCCAGCTTCGAGCAACTGGTCGAGCTGGGCAAGGCCAACAAGCAGCTCGACGCCAACGACCAGGGCGTGGTGCAGGTGGTCGACTGGCT
>CAYPDO010000252.1:0-6791 GCA_964409495.1 uncultured Bordetella sp. | reverse complement strand
CGGTGATGGTCACCGAGCGGCGCTGGTTGAAGTGGTTCAGCTCGCGCGGGCTCACCGACTCACGCACCTTCACCAGGGCCGACAGCGGCACCACGGCATCATTGCGGCCACGCACGAACAGGCGCTCGATGTCGGCCGGCCGTGTGCGCTCGAAGGCATCGATCTGCACGATCACGTCGTACTGCTCGGCATCGCGCTTGTAGCGGGTGACGGCGCGGCCGCCCAGCATGGTCTCCACCGTGCGCGCCACCTGATCCACCGACACGCCGGCATCGGCCGCGCGCTCGCGGTCCACCTCGAGCAGCAGCTCGGGCTTGTTCAGGCGCAGGTCGCTGTCGGGCTGGACGATGCCAGGGTTCCTGGCCATCTCGGCCAGCATCTGCTGGGCCACGCGCGAGAGGTTCGCGTAGCTGTCGCTGGTGACGATGACGAAGTTGATCAGCCGGTCGCGAAAGCCCTGGCCCAGGCTGGGCGGCGTGACCGGAAAGGCCGTGACCCCCGGCAGCGCGCCGAACTGCGGCTGCAGCAGGCGCGCCAGCTCCTGCGTGCTGCGGCTGCGCTCGCTCCAGTCGGTGGTGCGCATGATGGCGCTGCCCTGCGCCACCGAGGGGTTGCCGGTGACGACGAACACGCGGTCGAACTCAGGGATGCCCATGCCGATGCGCTCGATGGCCTGCATGTAGCGCTCGGTGTAGGCCAGCGTCGCGCCATCGGGGCCGCTGACCGTGCCGATGACCACGCCGCGGTCCTCCATCGGTGCCAGCTCGCTCTTGGTGCTGGCCAGCAGCGCCCAGCTGCCCCAGCCCGAGGCCGCCATCACCAGCAGCGGCACCCAGCGGTGGCGCAGCATCCAGCGCAGCGCGACCGAGTAGCCGCCGGTGATGGCCACCAGCACACGCTCCATGCCGCGGTCGAAGAAGTTGGGCTTCGGGTTGTGGCGCAGCAGCTTGCTGCACATCATCGGCGTGAGGGTCAGCGCGACAAAGCCCGACACCAGCACCGCGCCGGCCAGCGCCAGCGCGAACTCGACGAACAACCGCCCGGTGCGCCCCGGCGTGAAGGCCAGTGGCGCGAACACCGCGGCCAGCGTCATGGTCATCGCCACCACCGCGAAGCCGATCTCCCGGGCGCCCTTCAGCGCCGCCTGGAAGGGCTCAAGCCCCTCCTCGATGTGGCGGAAGATGTTCTCCAGCACCACGATGGCGTCGTCCACCACCAGGCCGATGGCCAGCACCAGCGACAGCAGGGTCAGCGTGTTGATCGTGAAGCCGGCCAGCGCCATCAGCGAGAAGGTGCCGATCAGGCTGACCGGGATGGTGACCAGCGGGATGATCGACGCGCGCAGCGTGCGCAGGAACACGAAGACCACCAGCGCCACCAGCACCACCGCCTCGGTGATGGTGCTGAACACCGATTTCACCGAGCGGTCGATGAACACCGAGTTGTCGTTGGCCACCTGCACCTTCAGGCCCGGCGGCAGGTCCTGCTGCACACGCGGCAGCACCTGGCGCACGCCGGCCGAGATGTCCAGCGGATTGGCCGTGGCATTGCGGATCACGCCCAGGCTGATCGACGGCACGCCGTTCAGGCGAACGCTGGTGCGTTCGCTGGCCGGGCCTTCGGCGATGCGCGCCACATCCTTCAGGCGCACGGTGAAGCCATTGCTGGCCTTCAGCGCCACCTCGCCGAACTGCGCCACGGTGTTCAGGTCGGTGCGCGCGGTGACGTTGAACTCGCGCTTGACGCTCTCGATGCGCCCGGCCGGCACCTCGAGGTTCTGGCGCCGCAGCGCGTCCTCCACGTCCTGCGTGGTCAGGCGGTAGGCGGCCAGCTTGTCGGGATCGAGCCAGATGCGCATCGCGAACCTGCGGTCGCCGTTGACCTGCACGTCAGCCACGCCGGGCACCGTCTGCAGCCGCGGCTTGACGATGCGGTTGACGATGTCGGTGACCTGCAGCGCGCTCATGGTCTCGCTGGTGAAGGCCAGCCACACCACCGGAAAGGCGTCGGCCTCGACCTTGGCGATCACCGGCTCGTCGATCGTGTCGGGCAGGCGTGCCCGCACGCGCGAGACGCGGTCGCGCACGTCGGCGGCGGCCGCATCGGGTTCCTTGCTGAGCTTGAAGCGCGCGGTGATCTGGCTTTGCTCGCTGCGCGAGATCGAGGTCAGGATCTCGATGCCGTCGATGCCGGCAATCGAATCCTCCAGCACCTTGGTCACCTGGCTCTCGATCACCTCCGACGAGGCGCCGGGCAGCCGCGTGTTGACATTGACCACCGGCTCGTCGATGCGCGGGTACTCGCGCACCGCCAGCTGCTGGAACGACACCGCGCCCAGCAGCAGCACCAGCAGCGACATCACGGTGGCGAACACCGGACGCCGGATCGACACCTCCGACAGCTTCATGGCCGGGCCCCGGCGCTGGCCGACGACGCCGGGGCCGGCGACGGCGCCGAGGCGCCGCGGCCGCCGCCTGGCGGGCGGGCCAGGTCGACCACGCGCACCGGCTGGTCATCGCCGCGCATCAGGCGTGCCTGGCCGGCCAGCACCACCAGGTCGCCCTCGGCCACGCCGGCCAGCAGCTCGACCTTGCCGTTGGCGCGCTGGCCCAGGCGGGCCTCGACGCGCTGCGCGCGCTGGCCGCCCTGCGGCGAGCCCAGCACCTTGATCACGAACTGCTTGCCGCCCATCGGCACCAGGGCCTCCTCGGGCACCAGCAACGCGCCCTCGCGCACCTCGAACACCACCCGCGCACGGGCGAACATGCCCGAGCGCAGCCGGCCCTCGGCATTCGGCAGGCGCGCGCGCACCAACACCGAGCGGCCATTGGCGTCGAGCTGCGCATCCAGCGCGCCAATGCGGCCGGTGAACGGGCGGCCGGGCAGTGCATCCACATCCACCGTCACCGCCTGGCCGGCCTTCAGCTTGGGCAGGTAGCGCTCGGGCAGGCGGAAATCGACCCACATCGACGAGATGTCGTCCACCGTCACCAGGTCGGCACCGTCCTTCACGTAATCGCCCACGTTCACCGCGCGGATGCCCAGCACGCCGTCAAAAGGGGCCAGCACGCGCATGCGCTGCAGCTGGGCCTGGGCCAGCGCCACCTGGGCCTGGGCCACGTCCAGCGCCGCGGCGTTCTGGTCCACCGCGCTCTGGCTGATGAAGTTCTGCGCCAGCAGCTCGCGGCTGCGCTGCAGGTTGGTGCGGGCAATGCCCGCCTGGGCCCGGGCCTGCTGCAGCTGGGCCTGCTGCAGCGTGTCGTCGAGCTGCACCAGCAGCTGGCCGCGCTGCACGCGCTGGCCATCGGCAAAGGCCAGCTTGACGATGCGGCCGCTGACCTCGGGGCGCAGCATCACGCCCTGGTTCGAGCGCATCGAGCCCACGGCCTGGGCGTCGTCCTCGAGGCGGGCGCGCTCGACGCGGCCCACCTCCACCGCCACCGGGCCGCCCGCGCCGCCGGGGCCGCCGGCCCCGCCCGTGCGCGGCGCCGCGCCAGACGTCGGTGCCGAAGCGCCCGCTGCGGCAACGCCCGCCGCAGGCCTCTGCAACCACCAGGCCGCCGCCACTGCGGCTACCAGGCCCAACACGACAAGCACGGTATGGAGTTTGTTCTTCATCAGCTGCGGTCTCGACCGAAGCCGACGAATGTAACCCCGTGCACCGCGCAGCCACGTCGCTGGGGTTACCAACGGCGGATCCGCGCGGCTGGATGGCGGCGCGCGGGGCGGTTGGCCGCGCGCACGGCCGTTAGCCGCGGGCGCGCACCGCGTCGACCCCGCGGTTGGCCAGCTGGTCGGCGCGCTCGTTGCCGGGGTCGCCGGTGTGGCCGCGCACCCAGTGCCACTGCACCTCATGCCCGGCCACCAGGGCGTCCAGGCGCTTCCACAGCTCGTCGTTCTTCACCGGCTTGTTGTCGGCGGTGCGCCAGCCGCGGCGCTTCCAGTTGTGGATCCAGGTGGTGATGCCGTTCTTCACGTACTCGCTGTCGGTGTACACAGCCACCGGCGTGCGGCGCTTGAGCAGGGCCAGCGCCTCGATCACCGCGGTGAGCTCCATGCGGTTGTTGGTGGTGTTGGGCTCGCCGCCGAAGAGCTCCTTCTCGTGCTCGCCCCAGCGCAGCCAGGCGCCCCAGCCGCCGGGCCCCGGATTGCCCTTGCAGGCGCCATCGGTGTAGATCACCACGCGTTCAGTCATTGCCATCGGTCTCCAAGATCGTGTGTGCGCGCGGCGGCAGGGCGCCCGCGGCGGCCCGCCGGGCACGCTGCGCCTGGCCGTGGTGGCGCTGCGCCACCACGGCCGGGGCCGCACCCTTCACCGCCTGGCGGCGGCGCGCCAGCCCCACCAGGCGCATGCCGCGCACGCGCTTGACGGCTTGCACCGCGTACACCGCCCCCAGCACCGGCCAGGCACGCTGGCCGGCCTCGTCCATCCAGTGCCAGCGTTCCAGCCAGCGCGCGCTGCGCAGTGGCGGCCGCCAGCAGCCGAAGCGCCCGTGCTCGACCTCGAAGCCGAGCAGGCGCAGCCAATCGCGCACACGGCCATAGCCGATGAACTCGCCCGACTGCGGCAGGTACAGCGGCCCGCCCAGGCCCAGGCGCTGGCGCAGGTGGCCGCCGCGCTGGCGCAGCCCCCACAGGCTGGCCGGGTTGAGGCCCAGGATCAGCACCCGGCCCTCGGGGCGCAGCACGCGCTCCACCTCGCGCAGCGTGTCGTGCGGATCACGCGCCAGCTCCAGCGCATGCGGCAGCACCACCAGGTCCAGGCTCTGCGCCGGAAAGGGCAGCGCGTCGAAGTCACAGTGCAGCGCCGCCACACCGGCCAGCGCCGGGTCGTGCGGCAGCAGCGTGGACAGGGCGTCGTCCACCGGCGGCAGCGGCAGCGGCGGCAGTTCATGATGCAGGGTCGAATCGGTGGCCAGCCAGCGGTGCGGCATGCGGTTGGCGCGCAGCGCATCCAGCTGCGGCAGGCCCAGCTGCAGCGCATGGAAGCCAAACAGGTCATTCACCAGCATGTCGAGCTGGCGCTGCTCCCAGGCCAGCAGATAGCCGCCGGGCGGGCTCTGCCACCAGTGGGCCAACTCTATAATTGCCTGTTCACGCGTCATTCATGAATCTCGTCGCCCTGCCCGCCTTTTCGGACAACTACGTCTGGATGCTGCACGATGGTGTCAGCGCCCTCGTCGTGGATCCGGGCGACGCGACGCCGGTGCAAGCCGCACTCGATGCCCAGGGCCTCGCGCTGGCTGGCATTCTAGTGACGCACCACCATCCCGATCATGTCGGCGGCATCGCCGCACTGCGCCCGCGCCTGCAGGGCCCCGTGTTCGGGCCGGCGCGCGAGACCATCCCCGCCCCCTACACGCCGGTGCAGGCCGGCAGTGCGGTGCGCCTGCTGGGCCTGGATTTCAGCGTCATCGAGGTTCCCGGCCACACCGCCGGCCATGTGGCCTACTGGTGGGCCGGCGATGCCGCGCAGGCACCGCTGCTGTTCTGCGGCGACACGCTGTTCTCGGCCGGCTGCGGCCGGCTGTTCGAAGGCACGCCGGCGCAGATGCATGCGTCACTTTCGGCCCTGGCCGCACTGCCCGCGGCCACCCGGGTGTGCTGTGCCCACGAGTACACCGAAGGCAACCTGCGCTTTGCCGCGGCGGTCGAGCCCGACAATGCCGTGGTGGCCGCCCACATTGCGCGTTGTCGCGCGCTGCGCGCCGGCGGCCAGCCCACGCTGCCCTCCACGCTGGCGCTGGAACTGCAGATCAACCCCTTCATGCGCTGCGCCCAGCCCAGCGTGATTGCCGCCGCGCAAGCGCAAGGTGCGGCCAATGACAGCGGCCCCGACGTGCTGGGGGCGCTGCGCGAATGGAAGAACCGATTCCGATGACCCCGCCGCACCACCGCTCCAAGTCCCTGCCTTTCCAATGGATGCAGCGCAGCGTCGCGCTGGCCGCCGCCCTGCTGCTGGGCGCCTGCGCCACGCCGCAGGACGCGCGCGGCCCGCAGGCCGATGCAAGCGCCAGCACCAGCGCCGCGCTGCCGGTCACCGCGGTGGCCCCCGCCAGCCCCGCGGGCCAGTTCCTGGCCAGCGAGGCCGGCGCGGCCGGCGCCAACGCCGCCGCGGTGGCGGCCCCCCCGGCCACCGGCGAGCCGTCCGCCCCGATCGCCATCGACCCGCTGCAGCCCACGGTGCGCATCGACCTCGACGACCTGGCCGCGCAGACCGATCTGTGGGCGCGTGTGCGCCGCGGCCTGGCCGTGCCCGATCTTGAAACCGAGCATGTGCGCAAGTGGGAGCAGTGGTACGCCGCGCGGCCCGACTACGTGCAGCGCATGACCGAGCGCGGCGGCCGCTACCTGTTCCACATCGTCGAAGAGGTCAACCGCCGCGGCCTGCCCACCGAGCTGGCGCTGCTGCCCTTCATCGAGAGCGCGTTCAACCCGCAGGCCATGTCCAGTGCCAAGGCCTCGGGCATGTGGCAGTTCATCCCCGGCACCGGGCGCGACTTCGCGCTCAAGCAGAACCTGTTCCGCGACGACCGCCGCAGCGTGCTCGATTCCACCCGCGCCGCGCTCGACTACCTGCAAACCCTGCACGGCATGTTCGGCGACTGGCAGCTGGCGCTGGCCGCGTACAACTGGGGCCAGGGCAATGTGCAGCGTGCCATCGCGCGCAACCAGAAGGCCGGCCTGGGCACCGACTACCTCAGCCTGTCGATGCCCGACGAGACGCGCAACTACTACCCCAAGCTGCAGGCGGTGAAGAACATCGTCGCGCGCCCCGAGGCCTATGGCCT
>CAYPDO010000251.1:0-6818 GCA_964409495.1 uncultured Bordetella sp. | reverse complement strand
CGGCGCTGGTGCCGCTGCAGTCGAAGTCGCGCGTGGGCTACATGTTCCGCGCGCCGCTGGTCCGCGCCTGAGGGCCGGGCCGCGCCACGGGGGCCGCGCGCCTGCGGCTCAGCGCGGGCTGTCGGAGGGATCCGGGAACACCAGCCGCGCCTGCAGCCCGTGTGGCGGATTGGCCGACAGCACCAGGCGGCCATGGTGCAGGGCCATCACCCGGCGCACGATGAACAGGCCCAGCCCGCGGCGTGGCATCACCGTCGCGGCGGCCGAGCCTGGCGCGGCGGGCGGCGCCGGCGCGGCCGGCATGGGCAGCGGCGCACCGGCCTCCAGCAAGGCCGCCAGCCGGCCCTGGCCGTCGTCGGCCACCACCAGCACCATGGCCGGCGGCTCGTCCTGCTCCTCGATGCGCAGGGTCACGCGCACCTCCGGGCCGCCATGCTCGAAGGCGTTGCGCATCAGGTTGCGCAGCGCCAGCCGCACCAGGCCGGGCTCGAGCTCGGCCGAGCGCAACGGCGTCTGCCAGTCCACCTGGGTGCGGCCGCGCTGGGCCTCCGGCAGGTCGCCCAGCACCAGGTGCACCAGCAGGTGCAGGTCGACGTCCTGCACCACCAGCGGATCGCGCCGGGTGAGCATCAGCGCGGCGGCCAGGGTGTTGTCGAGCACCGAGCGCACGTCGCCCAGCACCGATTGGGCGCGGATCAGCCGCTCGGAGACCAGCCGCGTGTCGGCCGGCGTGGGCGCCTGCACCAGCAGGGCTGCGGCCTGCAACGCGCCGCTGGCGTTGTGCAGCGGCTGGCGGATCTCGTGCGCCAGCACGCGCAGCAACTGGTCGCGCTCGGCGGCCAGCTGGTCGCGCTGGGCGAGCAGGGCGCGCAACTCGGCGGCCGTCTGCTCGGCGGCGGCGCGCCGCGCGGCCTCGGCCATCTGGCCCTGGCGGGCGCGGTACTCGGCGCGGCGCAGCCGGTCGAGCACCATGCCCAGGTAGCCCAGGTTGCCGTACAGCGCGGCGGCCAGCGCCACCAGCATCAGCAGCGCGAAATCCCAGCTCATGCTGGTGGGCCGGGCCGGCAGCCAGCCGGCGGCCACGCCGGCCACGCGCAGCCCGAGCACCAGTGTCAGCGCCGTCTCCACCCAGGCCAGGGCCAGGCCGTTGCGCGAGCGTGCCGCACGCGCGGCCTTGAAGGCCTGGTGCGCCAGCAGCGCCGTGCCTGCCGCGATCGCGGCCTGGGCATACAGCGAGCGGCCGGCCGGCGACAGCCACAGCAGCGCCAGCTGGTAGCCGGCCAGCATCAGCAGCCAGGCGCCGATGGCCCTGGCCGGCCGCGCCGGGCGGCCCATGTCCAGGCGCAGGGCCTGCACGCGCAGCGGAAACGAGGCAAAGGCCATGCCGAAGGCCCCGGTTAGCGCGGCCCAGCTGGGAATCTGCTCGCGCAGGCCCAGCAGCACCATGGACAGGCCGGCCGCGGCGGCGCCCAGCGACCACAGCGCCAGCGGCACACGCGGATGGCGGTGCAGCAGCAGGCCCCACACGGTGAGTGCCACCACGGCATAGAGCAGGCCGACGATCAGTGTGGCCGCCGTCGGGCTGACGTCCAGGGTCATGGCAGGGGGGCGGTGGTGCCGGCCGAGGCCGCGCCGCTCGGGTTGTCGCTGGGGTCGGGGAACACCAGCCGCGCCTGCAGGCCGCGCGGCCAGTTCGGGGCCAGCACCAGGTGCCCCTGGTGCAGGGCCATCACCCGGCGCACGATCATCAGGCCCAGGCCGCGGCGTACCGCGCCGGGTGCGCCGGCGTGTGGCGGTGCCGACGGGGCGCCGCCTTCCTCGAGCGCCGGGCCGGGCCGGCCCAGGCCGTCGTCGGCCACCGTGATCACCACCGCCGGGGGCTGCTCCTGCTCCTCGATGCGCAGCGTGACCATGACCTCGGGCCCGCCATGCTCGAAGGCATTGCGCAGCAGGTTGCGCACGGCCAGCCGCACCATGCCCGGCTCGAGCTCGGCCGAGCGCAGCGGCGTGTGCCACCCCACCCGGATGCGCGCGCGCTGGGCCTCGGGCATGTCGCCCAGCACCAGGTGGGCCAGCAGGTGCAGGTCGACGTCCTGCACCACCAGCGGATCGCGCCGCGTGAGCATCAGCGCGGCGGCCAGCGTGTTGTCGAGCACCGAGCGCACGTCGCCCAGCACGGCCTGGGCGCGCACCAGGCGTCCGGACACCTCGGTCGCATCGGCCGGCTGCGGTGCCTGCACCAGCAGCGCCGCGGCCTGCAGCGCGCCGCTGGCGTTGTGCAGCGGCTGGCGGATCTCGTGGGCCAGCATCTGCAGCAGCTGGTCACGCTCGGTGGCCAGCTGGTCACGCTGGTCGATGGCCAGGCGCAGCTGGGCGGCCGACTGCTCGGCCACCTCGCGCCGCGCGGCCTCCTCCAGCTGGGCGCGGCGGGCATGCAGTTCGGCCTCGCCCAGGCGGTCGAACTCCATGCCCAGGTAGCCGAGGTTGCCGTACAGCGCAGCCACGATCATCGCGATCGCAAGCAGCCAGATGCTGGGCACGCGGGCGACGACATCCGGTGGCGAGTCGCCGGTCCACACCGCCAGCGCCCGGTAGAGCACGGCGGCCGACAGCAGCGCCTCCACCACCGCCAGTGCCAGGCCGCTGCGCGACGGCAGGCGGCGCGCCGACTGCCAGGCACAGCTGCCCACCAGCGCAATGCCCACGCCGTGCAGGCACAGCACGAACACCGCACGCCCCGTGTCGCTGGCGAGGTGCGCCACCATCAGGAAGGCCAGGATCGCCGCCAGGCAGGTCGGCACCAGGAACCGGGCCTGGTGTCGCAGGTCCTGGCCCAGGCGCAGCCCGGCCACACGCAGCGCGTGCGAGGCCAGCAGCAGCGCGTTTGCCACCTGGATGCTGAGCCACAGCGGCAGCGAGGGTCTGGCCGCGATCAGCAACACGCCCACGCCCAGGCTCAGCGAGCCGGCCGTCCACAGGTCGACATGCGGCGTGCTGCGCTGGCGGCGCAGGGTGACCCAGACCGTGAGGGCCAGCAAGGTGTAGATGGCGCCGGAAAGCAGCGTCAGGACGGGGGGGGAGATCGGCGACAGCATCGAAGGCGGGCGCCGCCGTCCGGCCGGCGGGCACCGGCCGCCAGCGGCGGACCGCAGCGATTGTCGACGCCCGGCGGACCACCGCCGCATGCCGTCGCCAGCGACCGGCGCTTTCTCAGCGGCTGGCCGGCGGACGCACAATGATCGAGCCGTCGTCCAGCGCGTCGGCGATGCCGCGGCGGCTGAGCTGGCGCATCACGCGGCACACCATCTCGCGCGAGGCGCCCACCATGTAGGCCATCTCGGTGCGGCTGACGCGGCCACGCACGTGGTACTCGCCATCGGCACCGGGCTCACCGCTGTCACGCAGGTAGTCGATCACGCGGTCGTGCACGTCGTGCAAGGCCAGCGAGGCGATGCGGCGGTTGGCGCTGCGCAGGCGCTGCACCAGGATCTGCACCATGGTCTGGGCGAACTCGGGCCACTGCAGCAGGCAGCGATCCACCTCGCGGCCGGGCAGCATCAGCACATCGCACTGCACCAGGCAGCGCACGCTGCCGCTGTGCGGCTGGCCGTCGATGACGCCCAGCTCACCGAAAAAATCGCCGCGCCGCAGCACCTGCAGCAGCAGCGCGCGGCCGTTGGCGCCGGTGCGCATGGCGTGTGCCTTGCCGCTGAGCAGCACGCACAGCTGGTCGTTGCTGCGGCTTTGCTCCACCACGCGCTCACCGCGGCGGAAGTGGCGCACCGTGGCGCGGGCGGCCAGTTCGGCGAGGCGGTCGTCGGCCAGGGCGGCAAACAGCGGCAGGCCGCGCAGCGTCTGCGCGCCGGGCTCGGCAGACAGGCGCGCGGCCGGGCGGGGCGTGGGCAAGGGGGGCATGCGCAAGGGCAGACGCAGCAGCGCCACGTCGGGCGCCGCGCGGTCTGGCGGGCCGCTTGCGACGGGGGCTGGAAGAGGTGACAACAACATGGTCCAGATCCGACGTGCCGGGTGAGAGGGCAGGCATTGCGCAGGCGCGCGCAAGCGCTGCATCGCCACCTGGAGGCGGTACTCCCTGAGTGGGTTTTGTATGACCTTGAAGTGATCATATATGACTGATGTGACACGTGCACACTGTCGACAGCCCTCCAGACGTGGGGGGGTGACATCCTCAATGGAAACGATTTCCTTTTCGGCGATTTGGTGCAGGCAAGGTGCGGCCCGCCCGGTCATCCGGCGATCAGAAAATGCGCGCAGCGATGCCGGTCGGCCGCGCGGGCGGACGCCTGCCGGGCGGTGGCACCCGGCCGGGCGGCGGTGCTTCAGAGCAGGTCGTCGGGCACCAGCAGGTACAGCAGCCACAGCTTGAGCCGCTGCCACCAGGGCGGCGCCGGCTCGGCGCTCAGGCGCTCGGCGCCTGGCCCGTCGGTGCTGGCGGAGCCGTCGCGGCCCACCCACTCCAGCGTGCGGCCATCGGCGGCCAGCCGCACCTCCCACAGGCCGGCCGAGAGCGCCGCACCGGGCCCGGGCCGCAGCTGCTCGGACACCTCGCGCACCAGGGCCGGGCTGTCCACGGCCAGCGCCAGCTCGGTGTTGAGGCTGGCCGAGCGCGGGTCGAGGTTCATCGAGCCCACCAGCAGCAGCCGCTGGTCGACCAGGGCCAGCTTGGCATGCAGCCGGCCCACGCTGTCGGCCAGCGCCTCGCGCAGCTGCGGCTCGCGCTTCAGGCGCTGCGACGACAGCTCGAACAGCTGCACACCCGCCTGCACCAGCGCCATGCGCCGCTGGCCATAGGCCACGGCCACCAGCGGCTCGTCGCTGTCGACCAGCGAATTGGTGATCACCTGCACCGTCACGCCGCGTGCACGGGTGGCCTGCAGCCGCGCCAGGCCCTGTGCGCTGGGCAGGAAATACGGCGAGACCACCAGCACCTCGCGCTGCGCGGCCGACATCAGGCGGGCCACCGGCAGGGCCTCGCCGGGCGCCTGGATGCCGGCGGTCTTGTCGGGCGAGTCGAAGTAGACGCGGGCCGAGGCCAGATGCCAGGGCGCGGCGCCGGTGCCGAACAGGCCGGTGGCGCCCGGCGGCGTGGCGCGCAAGGGGTCGCGGCCGGGGCCTTGCTCGCCAACCGGGGCGGCGCCCTGGTCGACGCCGCGGCCGGCCGTGGCGGGCGCCGCCGCCGGCAGCGGCCGCGGGCTGCTGAGCACCTCGAAGCTGCGCCGGCGCTCGGCGCCTGGCAGCCGGTTGTCGGCCAGCGTGCGCAGCGGCACGGCGAAGCGGCTGTTCCAGAAGCGGTCGAAATGCCCGCCGAGCTCGGGCACCACCGGGCCGGCGCAGGCCAGGTCGAAATCGATGAAGTTGCCCTCGTCGCTGCGCATGAAGTAGGCATCGGCGAGGTTGCGTCCACCCACCACGGCGAAGCGGCCATCGGCGATGAACAGCTTGTTGTGCATGCGCCGGTTCAGGTGCGTGAAATCGCGGGCCAGGCTGACGGCGCGCAGCAGCCAGCTGTCGCGGCCGGCCGGAAACGGGTTGTAGACCCGCACTTCGACGCCGGCATGGGCGTCCAGGCCCAGCAGCAGATCGGTCAGGCCCTTGGTGTAGAGGTCGTCAACGAGCAGGCGCACACGCACGCCGCGCGCCGCGGCGTCACGCAGCGCGCGCAGCAGCTGGTGGCCGGTGGCATCGTCGCCGATCAGGTAGGTCTGCAGGTCCAGGCTGGTGCTGGCGCGTTCGATCAGCGCCAGCCGGGCCCGCAGCGCCAGGCCCGACAGCAGCATCGGCCGGAACGCCGACTGCGCCGCGGTGGCGCCGGTGGCGGCCTGAAGCCGGGCCAGCGCGCTGTCGTCGGGCGACACGGTCAGCACCGAGGCCGGCGGCGCCGGGGCCGGCGGCAGCGCGGCGCAGCCGCCCAGGCCGAGCGCCAGTGCCCAGGCCAGCAGGCGCGTCAGCCAGGCGACCGGCCACGCCCTCACTGGCCGGCCTTCAGCGCAGTTGCAGGTCGTCGTCGCCGAAGCGCACGCCGATCGGCTCGATCAGCAGCTGTTTCGGCCCGGCTTCCACCACACCGGCGATGCGCGCGCCGATGCCCTGGGCCTGGGCCACGGCCACGGTGCGCTCGGCATCCTCGGCGGCCACGAACAGGGCGTAGCCGGCGCCCATGTTCTGCGTGGAATACGCCTCGCGGTCGTCGTGCCGGGCATGCTGCTGGATGAATTTCAGCACCGGCGGCACCGGCGGCACGGTGTGGATGCGGTAGGTGAAGCTGGCCGGATGGCGCAGCAGCTTGCGCCAGCCGTGGCCGGTGATGTTGGCGCAGTAGTGCGGCACGATGCCGCTGTCCCACAGCGCCTCGGTGACGGGCGAATACAAGGGCGTGGGCGCCAGCAGTGCCGCGCCATAGCTCAGGCCGGGGTGCCCGACCGAATCCACCTCGGTCAGCCAGCCCTGCGGCAGGCGCTCGACCAGCTTGCGCGCCAGGCTCAGGCCGTTGGCGTGGATGCCGCTGGCATCCAGCATCACGATGGCATCGCCGGCCTGCAGGCGGTCGCCCACGCTCAGCCGCTGCTTGGGATTGATCAGCCCGGTGCACGAGGCCGCCAGATCGATGCGCCCGCCCTCGACGATGCCGGCCAGCGCCGGCGTCTCGCCGCCGCCCCAGGCCACGCCGCACACCTCGCAGGCCTTCTTCCAGCCGGCCACCAGGGCCTGGGCGCGCGGCGCGTCGCCGAACCAGTCGCTGCCGCCGGCGGCCCAGTAGGCCTGCACCACCAGCGGCGTCGCGCCGACGGTGATCAGGTCGT
>CAYPDO010000250.1:0-6819 GCA_964409495.1 uncultured Bordetella sp. | reverse complement strand
TTTGCACTGGCCGCCGGCCTGATGTGGGGCCTGGTGTTTGCCGGGCCGCAGCTGCTGCCCGACTATCCGGCGGCGATGCAGAGCTTCGGGCGCTACATCGCCTTCGGCCTGATCGCGGCGCCGCTGGCCTGGGTCGACCGCGCCCGCATGCGCGAGCTGACGCGCGCCGACTGGATCGAGGCCGCCAAGCTGGGCCTGGTGGGCAACATCGTGTACTACCTGTTCCTGGCCAGCGCCATCCAGCGTGCCGGCGGGCCGCTGCCCACGATGATCATCGGCACGCTGCCGGTGGTCATCGCCATCAGCAGCAACCTGCGCGACGCCCGGCGTGACGGCCGCCTGCCCTGGCTGCGGCTGCTGCCCTCGCTGGCCCTCATCGCCGCCGGCATCGCCTGCGTCAACCAGGTGGAGCTGCGTGCGCTGCGCGCCGATCCGGCGGCCGATTTCGGCGCCTATGCGCTGGGCGGCGCGCTGGCGGTGGGTGCCGTGGCCTGCTGGACCTGGTACCCGATGCGCAACGCCGACTGGCTGCGCGCCCATGCCGAGCGCTCGCCGCGCGCCTGGGCCACCGCGCAAGGCCTGGCCACGCTGCCGCTGGCCGCGCTGGGCTTTGCCGCGTTCTGGGCCTGGAGCGCGGCCAGCGGCAGTGCCTTTGACATGCCCTTCGGCCCGCGGCCCGGCCTGTACATCGGCCTGATGCTGGCCATCGGCCTGCTGGCCTCGTGGGCCGGCACGCTGTGCTGGAACGAGGCCAGCCAGCGCCTGCCCACCACGCTGGTGGGCCAGCTGATCGTGTTCGAGACGCTCAGCGCGCTGGCCTATGCCTTCGTACTGCGCGGTCGCGCGCCCGATGCGCTCACGCTCACCGGTGTGGCGCTGCTGGTGGCCGGCGTGATGTGGGCGCTGCGCGTGCGGCCCGAGCCGGTGGCCGAGGCGGCGGTGCACACCGCCTGAACACGCCGGCGCTGCACAGGCCGCCGCGCCGTGCCGCGCCTGCGCCGCGCCCGCACGTGCAGCACCCGCTCTTGGTGTTTCAACCCATTCTGAAACCGCTTTCAAAGCGGCATGATGCAGGCATGAGCTCGCCCACCCGATCCCCGCTGCCCGGCCTGCCCACCGTGCGCCGCAGCGACTTCCCGGCCGATTTCCGCTGGGGCTGCGCCACGGCCGCCTACCAGATCGAGGGCGGCGTGCACGAGGGGGGGCGCGGTGAATCGATCTGGGACCGCTTCAGCCACACGCCGGGCCGGGTGAAGAACGGCAACACCGGGGACGTGGCCTGTGACCACTACCACCGCTGGCCGCAAGACCTGGATCTGCTGCGCAGCCTGGGCGCCAACGCCTACCGCTTCTCGATCGCCTGGCCGCGCATCCAGCCCAGCGGCCGCGGCGCGGCACTGCAGGCCGGGCTGGATTTCTACGCACGCCTGGTCGACGGCCTGCTGGCGCGCGGCCTGCAGCCCTGGGTCACGCTGTACCACTGGGATCTGCCGCAGGCCCTGCAGGACGAGGGTGGCTGGATGGCGCGCGACAGCGTGGCGCGCTTTGCCGATTACGCCGACATCGTCACGCGCGCGCTGGGCGACCGGGTGAAGCACTGGATCACCCACAACGAACCCTTCTGCACCGCCTTTCTGGGCCACCAGCACGGCGTGCATGCGCCGGGCGTGCGTGATCTGGGCCTGGCCCTGCAGGTGCACCACCACCTGCTGCTGTCGCACGGCCGCGCGCTGCCGGTGATCCGTGCCAATGTGGCCGAGGCCCAGGCCGGCATCACGCTGAGCCTGCACCCGATCAGCCCGGCCAGCGACAGCCCCGCCGACCTGGCCGCGGCCCACCGCCACGACGGCGGCCGCAACCGCCTGTTCCTCGACCCGTTGTTCGGCCGCGGCTACCCGGCCGACGTGCTCGAGCGCCTGGGCCCGCTGGCCCCGCGCGTGCTGGCCGGCGACCTGGACGAGATCGCGCGGCCCTGCGACTTTCTGGGCATCAACTACTACTTCCCCGAGGTGGTGGCCGATGCCACGCACGACGCCGGCCATGACGCGCTGAAGGATCCGCTGGCCACCCGCGTGGTCGAGGTGCCGGGCGTCGAGCGCACCGCCTTCGGCTGGCCGGTGCAGCCCGAGGGCCTGACCGTGCTGCTGAGCCGCGTGAGCCGCGACTACGCCCCGCCGCCGATCTACATCACCGAGAACGGCGCCACCTACGACGATGTGGTGCAGCCCGACGGCACGGTCAACGATGCGCAGCGCCAGGCCTATCTGGTGCGCCACCTGGCCGCCGCGCGCGATGCGCTGGCCGCCGGCGTGCCGCTGAAGGGCTACTTCGCCTGGAGCCTGCTCGACAACTTCGAGTGGGCCGAGGGCTATCTGCGCCGCTTCGGCATCACCCATGTCGACTTCCAGACCCAGCAGCGCACGCTGAAGGCCAGCGGCCACTGGTACCGTCAGTTCTGCCAGGGTACGCTGCCCGGCCACGGCCCGGCCGCCTGAGCCGGCCAGCACGAGACCCCCCGCCATGTCGCATCGAATCCAACTCCCGCGGCGCCTGCCGCTGCGTGCCGCCGGCGCCCTGGCCCTGGGCCTGTGGCTGGCGGCCGGTGCCGCGCTGGCACAAAGCCCGCAACCCCAGCGACCGGCCGCGCCGGTTGCACCGCTGCCGGCCAAGCCCGGCCCGCGCGCCGAGGTCATCCACTGGTGGACCTCGGGCGGCGAATCGGCCGCGGTGCGCACGCTGGCCGAGGCCTACCGCGCAGCCGGCGGCACCTGGGTCGACACCGCGGTGGCGCTGGGCGAGCAGGCACGCGCGGTGGCCATCAACCGCATCGCCGGCGGCAATCCGCCCACGGCGGCGCAGTTCAACACCACGCGCCAGTTCTTCGACATCATCGACCAGGGCCTGCTGAACCCGATGGACGAGGTGGCCCAGCGCGACGGCTGGGCGCGCTTCCTGCCCGAGACGGTGCTGGGCGTCATCCAGCGCCAGGGCCACACCTGGGCCGTGCCGGTGAGCATCCACATGCCGGCCTGGATCTTCTATTCCAAGGCGGCGTTCAAGCAGGCCGGCATCGCCGCCGAGCCGAAGAGCGTGGACGAGCTGTTTGCCGCGCTCGACAAGCTCAAGGCCGCCGGCCTGGTGCCGCTGGCCCATGGCGGCCAGGCCTGGCAGGAGGGCCTGCTGTTCATGGCCGTGCTCAGCAACGTGGGCGGGCGCGAGCTGTACCTGAAGGTGCTGCGCGACCGCGACCCGGCGGCCATCCAGGGCGAGGCGATGAAGAAGGTGCTGCTGGCCTTCAAGCGCCTGCAGGGCTATGTGGACAAGGGCTCGCCCGGTCGCAACTGGAACGACGCCACCTCGATGCTGATCAGCGGCCGTGCCGGCGTGCAGTTCATGGGCGACTGGGCCAAGGGCGAGTTCGCGCTGGCGGGCCAGCAGGCCGGGCGTGACTACGGCTGCATCCCCGGCTTCGGGCCGAACGCGCCCTACATCATCCAGGGCGATGTGCTGGTGTTCCCCAAGACCAGGCAGCCCGATGCCCTGCGGGCCCAGCAGCTGCTGGCCACCGTGATCACGCAGCCGGCCACCCAGGTGGCGTTTGCGATGCGCAAGGGCTCGATCCCGATCCGCACCGATGTGGATGCCAGCCGCATGGACATCTGTGCCCAGCAGGGCCTGGCGATCATGAAGGACAAGAGCCGACACCTGGCCAATGGCGAGGTGTACCTGACGCCGGACCAGAACGGCGCGCTGAACGACATCCTGACGGCGTACTGGAATCGCACCGTGGCGGTGGAGAAGGTGCAGAAGGACATTGCTTCGGCGTTCAAGTGATCGGCGTTGCGGTGTTGGCTTCTTCCGTCTTGCCGTTTTCGACCATCGCGCGTGGCACCGCGCCGGGTGTTCGCCCCGGCGGGCGACCCCCTTTCTTTTTCGCGAAAAAGAAAGGGGGCAAAGAAAAGCGCTTCCAAACTTTCCGACCCCGCACTGCCGTTCCTCCAGCACCGAGACGGGCGCCTCGCCCGCCCGGCGGGCGCGAACAGTCTGCCGACATGGGGCTCGGCGACGGATGCATGGCCGCCGATGGCATGGCCGTCGCATGGCGCCGCTCTGGCAGCTTCGTGCCCTGCCGCGGTCTTGACGCAAGTCTTGACCGGGGGGGCTTTGCCGTGGCGTGGCCCCTGGCGGTTCCGGCCGGCGATGTTCGAGCCCGCCGGGCGGGCGAGGCGCCCGCCTCGATGCACCGGAGAACTGCTTGGTGGTGTCGGAAAGTTTGGAGAGCGCTTTCTTTGCCCACTTTCTTTTCGCGAAAAGAAAGTGGGTCGCCCGCCGGGGCGAAATCCCGGCGCGCTGCCATGAGCCATGGGCAACCCCAGCCGGCAGCGGCCAACTGACATGGACACACAGCCCAGCCGCAAGCCCCGCCTGCGCACCCTGGCCGCCTGGATCGCCCTCGCCCCCATGGCCGCCACCGTGCTGATCGCCTACCTTGGCAGCACGCTGTGGACATTGCGCATGTCCGTCTCCGGCTCGCGCACCTTCCCGCAAGACGACTTTGTCGGCCTGGCCCAGTACGAGCGCCTGTTCGACAACGCCCGATGGCAGCACGCGGTCGACAACCTGGTGCTCTACGGCCTGCTGTTCACCGCCATCGTCATCGTGCTGGGCACGCTGCTGGCCATCGCCATCGACCAGCGGGTGCGCGCCGAGAGCCTGTGGCGCACCATCTTCCTCTACCCCTATGCGCTGAGCTTCGTGGCCACCGGCCTGGTGTGGCAATGGGTGCTGAACCCCGGCGACGGCCTGCAGCGCGCGCTGCAGCAGGCCGGCTGGGCAGGCTTCGGCTTCGACTGGATCACCGATCCCGACAAGGTCATCTACTGCGTGGTGATCGCCGGCGTCTGGCAGGCCTCGGGCCTGGTGATGGCCCTGGTGCTGGCCGGGCTGCGCGGCATCGACGAAGACCAGTGGAAGGCCGCGCGGCTGGACGGCATCCCGGCCTGGCGCGTCTACCTGTCCATCGTGCTGCCGCAGCTGGCGCCCACGCTGGCCACCGTGGGCGTGCTGCTGTCCACCACGGTGGTCAAGCTGTTCGACACCGTGGTGGCCATGACCCAGGGCGGCCCCGGCACCGCCAGCGACGTGCCGGCCAAGTTCATCATGGACCACCTGTTCGGCCGCGCCAACCTGGCGCTGGCCTCGGCCGGCGCCATCGTGCTGCTGCTGTCGGTGCTGGCCCTGGTGGCGCCGCTGCTGTACTGGCGCGCACGCGGCCAGCGCCTGGCGGCCGGGGGGCATGCATGAACGCGACCACCATGCCGGGACGGCCCGGCCGCGTGAACCCGGGCCGGTGGGCAGCGCATGCGTTTCTCGTCAGCTGTGCGCTGTTCTTCGCGATGCCGCTGTACGTGATGCTGGTCACCTCGTTCAAGACCATGGACGAGATCCGCCTGGGCCAGCTGTTCGCCTGGCCGGCGGCGCCCACGCTGCAGGCCTGGGCCGACGCCTGGGGCTCGGTGTGCACCGGCCTGGCCTGCGAGGGCGTGCGCGCGGGCTTCTGGAACTCGGTGGCCATCACCGTGCCGGGCACGCTGATCCCCATCCTGCTGGGCGCGCTGAACGGCTATGCGCTGGCCTTCTGGCGGCCGCGTGGCGGGCAGTTCCTGTTCGGGCTGCTGATGCTGGGCGCCTTCATCCCGGTGCAGGTGATGGTGTGGCCGCTGGTCAAGATCGTCTCGGCGCTGGGCCTGTTCGGCGCGCTGCCGGGGCTGCTGCTGGTGCACACCGTGTTCGCGATGCCGGTGATGACGCTGTTGTTCCGCAACTACTACGCCAGCGTGCCGGTGGAACTGTTCAAGGCCGCGCGCATCGACGGCGGCGGCTTCTGGCGCATCTTCGTGCAGCTGATGCTGCCGATGTCCACGCCGATGCTGGTCGTGGCCGCCATCATGCAGATCACCGGCGTGTGGAACGACTACCTGCTGGGCCTGGTGTTCGGCGGGCGTGATCTGCAGCCGATGACGGTGCAGCTCAACAACGTGATCAACACCACCACCGGCGAGCGGCTGTACAACGTGAACATGGCCGCCACGCTGCTGACCTCGGCGCTGCCGCTGCTGGTGTATCTGGTGTCGGGGCGCTGGTTCGTGCGCGGCATCGCCGCCGGTGCGGTGAAGGGTTAGGGTCTTGCAGATGTCTTCCGTGTCGTCCCCTGCCGCCGGCGTCAGCGTGCGCGGCCTGCGCATCCGCTTCGGCGCCAACGAGGTCATCCCGGGCCTCGACCTGGAGATCGCGCCGGGCGAGTTTCTGGTGCTGCTGGGCCCCTCGGGCTGCGGCAAGAGCACGCTGCTGCATGCCATCGCCGGGCTGCAGGAGGTGGCCGCCGGCCAGCTGCTGATCGGCGGGCGCGACATGACCTGGGCCGACCCCAAGGACCGCGGCGTGGGCATGGTGTTCCAGAGCTATGCGCTCTATCCCACGATGAGCGTCGAGCGCAACATGAGCTTCGGCCTGCGCGTGGCCGGCCTGCCCAGGGCCGAGATTGAAGGCCGCGTGCAGCGCGCCGCGCAGATGCTGCAGCTGGGCCCGCTGCTGGCGCGCAAGCCGGCGCAGCTGTCGGGTGGCCAGCGCCAGCGCGTGGCCATCGGCCGCGCCCTGGTGCGCGAGGCCGGCGTGTTCCTGTTCGACGAGCCGCTGTCCAACCTCGACGCCCAGCTGCGCACCGAGTTGCGCCGCGAGCTGAAGCTGCTGCACCGCACGCTGGGCTCGACGATGGTCTATGTCACGCACGACCAGGTGGAGGCCATGACCCTGGCTGAC
>CAYPDO010000249.1:0-6822 GCA_964409495.1 uncultured Bordetella sp. | reverse complement strand
ACCAACTCGCGCCTGTGCATGAGCAGCGCGGTGGCCGGCTACAAGCAGACCCTGGGCGCCGACGCACCGCCGGCCTGCTACGAGGACGTGGACCACGCCGACTGCCTTTTCATCGCCGGCTCCAACGCGGCCTGGGCCCATCCCATCCTGTTCCGCCGCATCGAGGAAGCCAAGAAAAAGCGCCCCGGCCTGAAGCTCGTGGTGGTGGACCCGCGCCGCACTGACACCGCCGGCACGGCCGACCTCTTTGTGCAGATCCAGCCCGGCACCGACGTGGCCCTCTTCAACGGCATGCTGCACCTCATGCTCTGGGAAGGCTGGACCGAGACCAACTTCATCGCCACGCGCACACGCGGCTTCGACGAGCTCAAGGCCACGGTGCGCGACTACACACCCGACATGGTCGCGCAGACCTGCGGCATCGCCAAGGAAACGCTCTACGAGGCCGCGCGCCTGTTCGCCACGTCGAAAGCCACGCTCAGCCTCTACTGCCAGGGACTGAACCAGAGCAGCAGCGGCACGGCCAAGAACGCCGCGCTCATCAACCTGCACCTGGCCACCGGCCAGATCGGCAAACCCGGCGCCGGCCCCTTCTCGCTGACCGGCCAGCCCAATGCCATGGGCGGGCGCGAGGTCGGCGGCCTGGCCAACCTGCTCAGCGCGCACCGCGACCTGGCCAACCCGCAGCACCGCGCCGAGGTCGCCGCGCTGTGGGGCCTGCCCGACGTGCCGGCCACGCCGGGCAAGACCGCGGTGGAGATGTTTCAGGCCGCCGCCGACGGCCAGATCAAGGCCTTGTGGATCGCCTGCACCAACCCCGCCCAATCCATGCCCGACCAGGCCATGGTGCGCCGCGCGCTCGAGCGCGCCGAGCTGGTCATCGTGCAGGAAGCCTTCGCCACCACCGCCACCGCGCGTTATGCCCACTGGCTGCTGCCGGCCACCAGCTGGGGCGAGAAGGACGGCACCGTCACCAACAGCGAGCGGCGCATCAGCCGCGTGCGCCCGGCCGTGCCAGCGCCCGGCCAGGCGCGCCATGACTGGCGCATCGCCCGCGACATCGCGCAGGCGCTCGAGCCGCGCCTGCGCCCGGGCCAGCCCACGCTGTTCGACTACCCCACACCCGAGCAGGTGTGGAACGAGCACCGCGAATCCACCCGCGGCCGCGACCTCGACATCACCGGCCTGAGCTACGCCCTGCTCGAAGCCCGCGGTCCGCAGCAGTGGCCGATGCCCGCGGGCGCCGCCACCGGCCGTGCGCGGCTCTACGAAGACCACCACTACGCCACACCCGACGGCCGCGCGCGCTTCTTCGACACGCCCTTCGTGCCGCTGGCCGAGGCCTGTGACGAGCGCTACCCCTTCAGCCTGACCACCGGCCTCCTGCGCGACAAATGGCATGGCATGAGCCGCACCGGCACGCTGGGCCGGCTGTTCGGCCATGCGCCCGAACCCGGCGTGGACCTGAACCCGCAGGACATGGCGCGCCTGCAGCTGCAGCCTGGTGATCTGGTCTGCCTCGGCTCGCGCCGCGGCAGCCTGCTGCTGCCCGCCCAGCCCAGCGACAGCGTGGCGCCGCGGCAAGCCCATGTGGCCATGCACTGGGGTGACGAGGTGCTGGGCGGTGCCGCGGCCCCCGGCACGGCGGCGGCCGGCATCAACACCCTGACCACCGGCGCCTTCTGCCCCAGCAGCAAGCAACCCGAGCTCAAGCATGCGGCGGTTGCGGTGGCCAAGGTCGATCTGCCCTGGCAGCTGCTGGCCGCCGCCTGGCTGGACGAGGCCCGCGCGCTGCAGCTGCGCCAGCGCCTGGCCGAGTTGCTGCCGCGCTTTGCCTTTGCCAGCGTGGTGCCCTTCGGCCACGCGGCGCACGGCGTGCAGCTGCGCGCCGCAGCCGCTGCGCCGCCGCCCGCCGAGTTGCTGGGCGAGGTGGAGGCGCTGTTCGGTCTGGACGCCGAGCGCCGCGACGCGCTGCGTTACGAAGACCGGCACCGCGGCCAGTGCCGTGCCATGGCGCTGGTGCGCGAGGGCGCCGACACGCGCCTGCAGGCCTTCATGCTGGCCGGCGACGTGCGCGCGCAGGCCTGGGTCAAGGCCCTGCTGCAGGAACAGCTGCCGGTGCAGACCTACGGCCGCCTGCTGCTGAGCCCCGGCGCCACGCCGCCGGTGGCCCTGGCCCCGCGTGGCGCCCAGGTGTGCACCTGCCTGAACGTCACCGAGCCCCAGATCGTGCAAGTGCTGGGCCGCTGCGAGGGCACGCCCGCTGCGCGCCTGGCCCAGCTGCAGGGCACGCTGCGCTGCGGCACGCAATGCGGCTCGTGCGTGCCGCAGCTCAAGCGCCTGGTGGCCGCCACGCCGGTCACGACGGCCGCCCCGGCTTGATCCTGGTCATGCAGACCACGGTCGGTCGCGGCAAGATGCCGGCCCGGAACTTGCAGAACCCGCACGCTCTGAGACCCCGGGAGACAAGACCATGAGCATCGCGCAGTACATCAAGGAGATCGGCCGCGGCCCCGAGGGCTCGCGTCCGCTCGATGTGGCGCAGGCCGCTGACCTGCTGGGCCAGGTGCTGGACGGTGCGGTGACCGATCTGGAGATCGGCGCCTTCACGCTGGCCATGCGCATGAAGGGTGAGACGGTGGACGAGCTGCTGGGCTTCTGCCAGGCGCTGGATGCACGCGCGCTGCCGATCCCCGCGCTGGCCGCCGACCGCCCGGTGATCGTGATTCCCAGCGTCAACGGCGCGCGCAAGCTGCCCAACCTGCTGCCGCTGCTGGCCATGCGCCTGGCCCAGGAAGGCGCCGCGGTGCTGGTGCACGGCCCGCGGCTGGACCCGGCCCGCGTGACCAGCTGCGAGGTGTTCCAGGCGCTCGGCCTGCCGCCCTGCGACAGCGTGGCCGCCGTGCACGAGCGCTGGGCGCGGCATGAGCCGGCCTTCATGGCCACCGACGTGCTGCACCCGCCGCTGCAGCGCCTGCTCGATGTGCGCCGCGTGGTGGGCGTGCGCAATTCGGGCCACACCGTGGCCAAACTGCTGCAGCCTGTGCAGGGCGCGCCGGTGCTGCGCGTCACCAGCTACACCCACCCCGAGTTCGGCGCGCTGATGGCCGCGCTGGCCGAGCGCAGCGCCGCTGACCTGATGGTGCTGCGCGGCACCGAGGGCGAAGCCGTGGCCGATCCCCGCCGCTGCCCGAAGATCGACACCTGGCTGGGCGGCGCGCAGCTGCCGGAGTTCTCGTGCCCGGCACAGGAGGGCGTGCTGGCCGAGCTGCCCATCCTGCCGCGCAGCACCGAGGCCGCCAGCACTGCCACCTATGTGCAGAGCGTGGTGGCCGGCGCCCAACCCGCCCCAGCGCCGCTGGAGCGCCAGGTGGCGCTGCTGATGGCCGCACTGCACCGGCTGGCCAGCCCGCAGGCGCGGCGCGCGTGAGGTGAGCACTCGGCTGCCGGGTACGGCAGCCACCCGCCGGGCGCCACGATAATCCGGCCCATGCACCGCGTCGATGCCATCGTCCTGGGGGCCGGCGCAGCCGGCCTGTTCTGTGCCGGCATGGCCGGCCAGCGCGGTCTGAAGGTGCTGCTGATCGACCATGCCGAACGCGTGGCCGAGAAGATCCGCATCTCCGGCGGCGGCCGCTGCAACTTCACCAACCGCGAGGCCACGCCGGCACAGTTCCTGTCGGCCAACCCGCACTTCTGCCGCTCGGCCCTGGCGCGCTACACGCCGGCCGATTTCATCGCGCTGGTGCGCCGCCACGGCATCGGCTTCCATGAAAAGCACAAGGGCCAGCTGTTCTGCGACGACTCGGCCGAGCAGATCATCCAGATGCTGCTGGCTGAATGCGCGGCGGGTGGCGTGGAACGCTGGCAGCCCTGCCGCGTGGCCACCGTGCGCCACGGCGCGGCGGGCTTCGAGCTGGACACCGACCGCGGCCCGGCCAGCGCGCCGCAGCTGGTGATCGCCACCGGCGGCCTGCCGGTGCCCAAGATCGGTGCCAGCGACTTCGGCCTGCGCCTGGCGCGGCAGTTCGGGCTGCGCATCGTCGAGCCGCGCCCGGCGCTGGTGCCGCTGAGCTTCGACGCCACGGCCTGGGCACCGTTTGCGGCGCTGTCGGGCCAGTCGCTGGAGGTGGCCATCAGCACCGGTCGCGGCAAGGCGGCTGCACGCTTTGTGGAGGATCTGCTGGTCACCCACCGTGGCCTGAGCGGCCCGGCGGTGCTGCAGATCTCCAGCTTCTGGCAGCTCGGCGAGGCGCTGAGCGTGAACCTGCTGCCGCAGACCGACATCGAGGCCGAGCTGCGCCTGGCCAAGCAGGCCTCGCGCCGGCACCTGGGCAATCAGCTGGCCGAATGGCTGCCGCAGCGACTGGCCGAGGCCTGGCTGGCCACGCTGGGCCTGCCGGCCGACCGCCCGATGCCCGAGCTGCGCGACCGCGATCTGGCGCGGCTGGCTGAATCGCTGACCCGCTGGACTTTGACCCCCACCGGCACCGAGGGCTGGAAGAAGGCCGAGGTGATGGCCGGCGGCGTCGACACCCGCGACCTCGACTCGCGCAACCTGGCCACGCGCACGCTGCCGGGCCTGCATTTCATTGGCGAAGTGGTCGACGTGACCGGATGGCTGGGCGGCTACAACTTCCAGTGGGCCTGGGCCAGCGGCGCGGCCTGTGCACAGGCCTTGGAAAAAACTCCGATTTCAGAGTAGAATCGTCGTTTTGCTAGCAAACCGCGTGTCGATTCCCCGGCCTGGCACAAGTCCGGAAGTGCCGCGCCAACGCCGACAGACGGAGCTGATCGATCCGATCAGCTTCGATGCCGGCAGGCAGGCCGAGCCAGGAACACCGAGCGCACTTATCAAGGATCCATCCGTTCGATGACTACGATTCGCGTCAAGGAAAACGAGCCCTTCGATGTCGCCCTGCGCCGCTTCAAGCGCACGATCGAGAAGCTGGGCCTGCTGACGGAACTGCGCGCCCGCGAGTTCTACGAGAAGCCCACCTCGGAGCGCAAGCGTAAGAAGGCCGCGGCCGTCAAGCGCCACTACAAGCGCGTGCGCAGCATGCAGCTGCCCAAGAAGCTGTACTGATCGCCGACGCGAAACCAGCTTTCCAACACGCCCGCGCGGGACGCCGCTGCGGGCGTTTTGCATTTCCCCGCCCACTTTTCGAGACCCAGGAACCCCTGCCATGGCTTTGAAGGACCAGATCACCGAGGACATGAAGGCCGCGATGCGCGCCAAGCACGCCGAGCGCCTCTCGGCGATCCGCATGCTGCTGGCCGCGATCAAGCAGCGCGAGGTGGACGAGCGCATCACGCTCGACGACGCACAGGTGGTGGCCGTGGTCGACAAGCTGATCAAGCAGCGCAAGGACTCGATCGCCGCCTACCAGGGCGCCGGCCGCGAAGACCTGGCGGCCAAGGAGCAGGCCGAACTCGACGTGCTGAATGCCTACCTGCCGCAACGCATGGGCGCCGACGAGATCACGGCCGCCGTGGCCGCCATCGTGGCGGAACTCGGTGCCAGCGGCCCGGGCGACATGGGCAAGGTGATGGGCGCGGTCAAGGCCCAGCTGGCAGGCAAGGCCGATATGGGCCTGGTGTCGGCCGCCGTGAAGGCCGCGCTGGCGCGCTGAAGGGCCGCGGCCGCCGCCATCAACGCCACTGCGGCTGCGAGAACAGGCACACGCTGCGCGTGCCGTCGTCGTCGCGGCGCCGAATGGGCACCGCGGTGCTGGGCAGCGCCGGCTGGCCCACCCACACCCGCTGGCCATCGGCGGGCACGGCCCAGGCGCTGGAACACACCTCTTTCTGGGCCACGATCACCGTGCGCCCGTCTGGCGACCAGGCCGGGCTGTGCTCCGACTGGGCTGACACCGTGAGCTGGCGCAGGCCGCTGCCATCGGCGTTCATCACCCAGATGTGCCCGGCCATGGCAAAGGCCAGGCGGCTGCCATCGGGGCTGTAGGCGGGGGTGTGCACGGTGTCCAGCATCGAGGCCACCGGGCTGAGCGCCGTGAGGCCCGGGTTGCTGATCGACAGATCGCCGCTGCCGGTGACCAGCAGGCGGCCATCCGGATGCCAGGCCGCCTGGCCGTAGCGCTCGGGCGCACGGGCCAGCAGACGGCCCTGGCGGTCGATCACCGTCAACGGGTAGTGGCCGCTGGTGTCCTCGGTGTTCAGGCGCAGCACGAAGCGCTGGCCGTCGCGGCTGGCACGCAAGCCGCCGAGGCTGCCGCCGCTGACCACGATGCGTCCGCTGGTCTGGCCGTCGGCGCGCAGCAGCGTGATCTGCTCGGCGTCGCGGTCGCCGTTGTCGGGCTCATCGGCGCTGTAGGCGATCTCGCTGCCATCGGCATTGGGCTGTGGCGCGCCGCCCTTGGCCGTCCAGCGCTTGAGCACGCCGCTGGCCAGGTCGAGCGAGACGACGTCCACCGGCTCGTCGTAGAACAGCTGGCCGGCCAGCCCCTGGTTGAGGCCGCCGCCCGCCAGGGCCGTGCCGGCCGCGGCCGGCAGCGGTGCCGGGCTGGTGCGCCAGTACAGGCGGCTGAAGGCGCACACGCCGCGCGTGCCGTCACCCTCACGCATGCGCAGTTCGCGGGCCGGCGTGCTGCCGTTGGCCACCGCAGCGCTGGACAGCGCTGCGGCATCGGCCGCCGCGGGCACCACCCACACCGTGGGGCAGGTGCTGCCCGGAATGCCGGCCGCCATGGCGCTGTAGGCGATGCCCTGGCGCACGGCCAGGCGCGTGCCGTCGGGCGACCAGGCCGGCGCATCCTCGTTCAGGCCCGAGGTGGTGACCTGGCGCAGGCCGCTGCCGTCCAG